>DASUTR010000745.1:0-5565 GCA_036374535.1 Polyangiaceae bacterium | reverse complement strand
GCTTGCCAGACCGACTCGACGGGCGCTGCAAGCTGTTCGTCTAACTCGACGATCTCCATGAGCAGGGAGCCCGTTTCGTCGGACCTACCAGTGGAGCCGAGGGGGATCGAACCCCTGACCTCCGCATTGCGAACGCGGCGCTCTCCCAGCTGAGCTACGGCCCCTGGGAACGGACGGAAATTGTGCTCGGACGAAAACGGGCCGGGACAGTAGCGTTCCCACCGAGCCTGTCAACCGGTTCGCGGATTTCCACGCGTCGGGTTTCCCATTTTCTCGTCCTCGGGCCCATTGACCGAAGGATCGCGATGATTATCTTGCGGCGGTCTGCGATTGGCGGGTTAGAAGCCGCCCGGCGGTCACGGGCTCGGCCAGAGCGCCTCGAGCCCGAGCAACCGGGATCGCATTAGGAGCATTGTCATGGGCAAGATCATCGGAATCGACCTCGGAACGACCAACAGCGTCGTGTCCGTGATGGAAGGCAAGGAAGCGAAAGTCATCGTGAACGAGGAAGGTTCACGGCTGACTCCTTCCGTCGTCGCTTGGGACGACAAGGGCGAGGTGCTCGTCGGCACGATCGCCAAGCGGCAAGCCGTCACGAATCCGGAGAACACCGTCTACTCGGCCAAGCGCTTCATCGGCCGTCGGTTCGAGGAGGTCGAGCAGGAGACCCGGCGCGTTCCGTACAAGGTCGCGAAGGGCAAGGACGGCGGCGCTTGGATCGACATTCGCGGCAAGCAGGTCTCGCCCCCCGAGGTGAGCGCGAAGGTGCTCCAGAAGCTCAAGAAGAGCGCCGAGGATTATTTGGGAGAGAAGGTGAGCGAAGCGGTCATCACCGTTCCCGCCTATTTCAACGACTCGCAGCGCCAGGCTACGAAAGACGCCGGCCGCATCGCCGGGCTCGAGGTGAAGCGCATCATCAACGAGCCGACCGCTGCGGCGCTCGCGTACGGCCTCGACAAGAAGGCGAACGAGGTGATCGCCGTCTACGATTTCGGCGGCGGTACGTTCGATATCTCCATCCTCGAGGTGGGTGACAACGTCGTCCAGGTGATCTCGACGAACGGCGATACGCACCTCGGCG
The DNA here is from genome assembly GCA_036374535.1 of Polyangiaceae bacterium. Taxonomy (GTDB): domain Bacteria; phylum Myxococcota_A; class Polyangia; order Polyangiales; family Polyangiaceae; genus PMG-095. Next base: position 4,484 of record DASUTR010000745.1, on the reverse strand, counting down.
GTGACGACATCGACGGGCTCATCATGGATTGGCTGATGGCCGAGTTCCGCAAGGACACGGGCATCGACGTGTCGAAGGACAAGATGGTCATCCAGCGTCTGAAGGACGCGGCCGAGCAGGCGAAGATCGAGCTCTCGGGCAAGATGGAGACCACGATCAGCCTGCCGTTCCTCACGGCGGACGCCAGCGGTCCGAAGCATCTTTCGAAGCAGCTCACCCGCTCGAAGCTCGAGCAGATGATGCGCCCGCTCGTCGAACGCAGCATGGAGCCGGTGCGCCGCGCTCTCGAAGACGCGAAGAAGAAGCCGTCCGACATCGACGAGGTCGTGCTCGTCGGCGGTTCGACGCGCATTCCGCTCGTGCAAGAGACGGTCGTGAAGTTCTTCGGGAAAGAGGCGCACAAGGGCGTGAACCCGGACGAGGTCGTCGCCGTAGGCGCCGCCGTGCAGGGCGGCGTGCTCGCGGGCGAGGTCCAGGACGTGGTGCTCCTCGATGTGACGCCGCTCTCCCTCGGCGTCGAAACGCTCGGCCGCGTGATGACCGTGATGATTCCCCGGAACACCACGATCCCGACGCAGAAGAAGGAAATCTACTCGACGGCGAGCGACAACCAGACCTCCGTCGAAATCCACGTGCTCCAGGGCGAACGAGCGCAGGCGCCGGACAACCGGACGCTCGGCAAGTTCCACCTCGAGGGCTTGCCCGCGGCTCCGCGCGGCATGCCGAAGGTCGAGGTGACCTTCGACATCGACGCCAACGGCATCCTGTCCGTCCAGGCCAAGGACATGGCCACCGGCAAGGATCAGAAGATCACCATCACGGCGTCGAGCGGCCTCAGCAAGGACGAGGTCGATCGCATGGTCAAGGACGCCGCGGCCCACGAGGCCGAGGACAAACGCCGTCGCGACGAGGTCGAGCGCCGCAACAAGCTCGACAACCTCTGCTACCAACTCGAAAAGCAGCTCTCCGAGAACAAGGACAAGCTCGGCGACTACGACGCGAGCGGTATCGAAGGCCTCATCAAGGAAGGCCGAGCCGCCGTCGAGCAGCAGGACGACGCGAAGGTGCAAGACGTCACGCAGCGCCTCGAGCAAGAGGCGCACAAGATCGCCTCGAAGCTTTACGAATCGGCCGGCGCGCCGGGCGGCGGCAAGCCGGGCGGTGGAGACGGCGGAGACAGCGCTCCTTCGGGCGGGGACGGCGACGCCAAGAAAAAGGGCGTCATCGACGCCGAGTTCGAAGAGAGCAATTGACGGCCTGACGGTGTAAAGTCTCCCGAATGCAGCGTTTCGGGAGGCTCGTAGGGTTAGGCCTTCTCATTGCCGCGGGGTGCGGCGGCGCGAGTTCCGCGCCGCCGAAAGCCGCGCCTCCCGAGCCGAGCGCCCTCGCGAAGGAGCCAGTCGAGAAGGCCGACCTTTCCCCCGTCGCGGCGCCGCCGGACCTCTTCGTCGTTGGCAGGTTGCGGCGTCCCGGGCCGCTCGCCGAGACGCTCGGTCGCTGGGCGGGCCTTCCGTTCAACCTTCGATCGGTGCTTGCCCGTGAGGTGCCGGCCCTCGACGGGGTGGTCGTTTGGGACGCACCCGTCGAGCTCGCCGTTGCTCTGCCGGGCGGCGGGCGACGCAACGGCGTGCGCACCGTCGTTTCGATCGGCGTGAGCTCCCTCTCGGCGGCCTTGAACGCCGCCCGTGAACGCGGTCTTTCGCCCGAGCGCGTGATGCCGGAGGTGTTCGGGGTTTCGCTGCCGGGGGGCGTGCGGTGCCTCGTCGGCCCGTCGCTCGGCAGCGCGAGCGCGCGGCTGGTTTGCGCCGAGCGTGCGGCCGACGTCGAAGCGCTGTTTCCGTACGCCACGCGCGGCCTGCCGAACGAGAACCTCGGAGCGCGCGATCTCGAGCTCGAGCTTCGGGTCGACCCGATTCGCCGCCGCTACGCGTCGGAGATTGCCGGCGCGCGGCTGCTCGCCGGATTCCTGCTCCGCCAGGCCGAGCTCGACGCGCCCCGCTTCGATCGCGCCCTCGCGGACGTGGTCTACGCCGTCGCGGACGATCTGGTGCTCGGAATCGAAGACGCCGATTCCGTGAAGCTCGGCGCGACGCTCGACGACGCCGGCCAAGACCTGCTGCTCGAGCTTACGTGGAAGCTTCGCTCGGCTCGCTCCTGGCTCGGAAGCGTGAGCGAAGAGCTCTCCCGTCGAGCGGGCCCGCCGCCCGCGGCTTTCGGGCGCCTTCCCGGTGAAGCAACAGGGGCCGCGTTCGCCGTGGACTCGCGAACGCAGAAGACGTCGGCCCTGCAGGCGCCGCTCGTCGAGCTCGCAGACGCTTACCTCGAGCACGAGCGCGTCGGCAAAGCAGGGCGGGAGCGCGTGCGCGTGCTCCTCACCGACCTCTTGAAGCAGTTCGGGGCAAGCTATGTCCAAGCGTCGGGTCGCCCCGCTGGCGGCGAGCAGATCGGCTGGACCGTGACGCGCGCCGACCTCAAGAGCACCGAGGTCGAACGGCTCTTCCGCGAGTTCGACGCGGTCATTCGCGATCGCGAGCTCTGGAAGGTCGTCGCGGCGCGTGCCGAGCTCGATCCCAAAGTGCCGCCGAAGAGTCGTTTCGTGCCGCTCAAAGGCAAGGGCGTCCCAGCGGGGACGCGCGCGCTCATCGTGACGGCGCCGCCCGCCATCGCCGAGCAAGTCGGGAAGAAGGTGGGATCGCGTTCGAAGGTCGACACGAAAAAGCCGTGGGAGATCGTCGTTGCCGTCTGTCCGGACGGACCCGACGCAGCGCTCGTCGTATCGAGCTTCGACCAGAAGGACGCCGCCGCACGGATTGCCGCGTACTTCGCGGAGGGTGGACGGCGGCTCGGCGATCGCAACGAGCTTGCTCCTCTCCGTTCCACACGAGCGCTCTACGGCGGGTTCTTGACGTTGAAGGGCCTCGTCGACGCCGGAGGCCTTGCGACGCCGGGCTCCGCAGAGCCCCCGAATCGAGGCGAGACGCCCATCGTCTGGACCGGCACGGCGACGGCGGGACCGCCCCTGGTCCTCTCGATGTCCATCAACGTCCCGTCCGAAGCCGTCGCCGACCTCCCGCGAGTGGTTGCGAACATCCTCAGCTCGCTCTGAGCGCGTTACTTGCCCCGCGTCGAGGGCGTCATGTAAGCGAAAAACCTACATGTGCGCCAAGGTGCGATGCCTCGCCGGAATAGTCGGTTTCTTCCTCGCCTTGGCGGCTCCCCGGGTCGCGTCGGCCTGGGTCGAGACCCGCACCAAGAGCTTTCTCTCGATCGTCGAGGTCGCCGCCGACGGGACCGCAACCGTGAGCCACGAACTCGCGCTCGAAGTCCGCGGGGGCCCGCTGCGAGAGCTCGAGCTCAAGACCTCCGATCGTGACGCCGAACCTCTGCCGGATGCGACGGTCACGAAGATGTCGACGGGTCAGCCGTTTCCTCTCGTCGTCGAACGAGCGCAGGACGGAACGCTGAAGCTCGAAATCGATCACGATCGCGGCGTGCGCGCGGGAAGTTATCTCTTCTCCGTTCGCTACCGCACGAATCTCCTCTCCGTGGACCGCTTGCGCAAGCGCGGCGGCGCCGTCGAGGTGAGCTTCATCGGACCGAAGCTTTCGGACGGCGTCGACGGCATGCGCGCGATTTTTCGTCTGCCGCCGGCGAGCGTTCCGCCGACGTTGCCCGCGACGCGCCCGACCGAACCCGATCCGACGTTCGGGGTGCTGCTCGGTGAGGTGAGGCGCACGCCGGAGGCGGACGAAATCGAGCTCTTGCGCTCGCACGTCGCGAGCGGCGAGCCGGTGCTCTGGCGCGTCGAGGCGAGTCCGCGCGCCTTCCCGAAGCTCTTCGTGGAAACGGAAGCGGACGCTGCCGCCGCCGCTCCGACCCACACCGTCGCGACCCGCCGCGCCCCCGCTCCGCGCCGGACGTCGCGTTGGAGCTTTGCCGCGGCGCTCGCCGGCCTCGCGTTCGCGGGCATCGTTGCGCTGAAGGGGCGACTGTTCGCGCGCGCCTGCTCGCTCGGTGCGGCCAAGCCCCGAGCGCTCCTGCCGCTGCCGGTCGGCCTTCGCGCGCTCGGCTCGGGCGCGGCGCTCGGCGCTGCGCTGTATACCGGAGGGGAGCTCGGCGAACCCCTCGCGGCGGGTCTCTTGCTGCTCGTCGCTCTCGCCACGAGCACGCTCGTCGTGCCGCGGCGCGAGCGTCACCCGCGCGGTCCCGGGCGCTGGCTGCCGATCTCCGACGCGGACGCGTTCGCAGCGCGCCCGCAGGTGCTGCCCGGAGCCTGGCTCGATTCGGGAACAATCCGCGGCCTCGGCGGGCTCGGGTTGTCGACCGGCGTCGTCCTTCTGCTCGCGGCGCTCGAGCTCGCGCGTTCGCCGTACCACGCGCTGCTCGTCTTGTTCTCGGGTTCGGTCTTGGTGCCCATCTTCTTCACCGGCCGAGCGAGTGATCTCGTGTCCGACCGCGTGGCATTCTCGCGACGTTTCGTCCGC
>DASUTR010000744.1:0-2974 GCA_036374535.1 Polyangiaceae bacterium | reverse complement strand
CTCCATCGTGTCACGGAGTGACGGCGTGACGCGGTTTCGCACCTGGCGAGGCGTCGAAGTGGACTACGTGGATCCGCCCGAGACCGAGCCTCGCTAGAGGACGCGAGCGTGGCTTCCGCGTTGTTCCCGCCGCCTCGTGGGGGTCTCCCGCGCGAAATCCAAAGTTATCGCGAACGATAATTATCGCGATCGATACTTTTCGATTTTGGTCCGCGAAGGCGCCTCCCGCGCCACGAAGTACCGAATAGCCGAACGCAAAGCCTGGCGAACCCAGCGCGGTTTGCATTCTGGTCGCCTCGTACGAAAGGCGCCGGGGCTACCGGACCGCCAGATTTCACAAAGGAATGTTCCCGTGCTTCTTCGACGGATTCCGGTCGCGTTTCGTGTGCAGCACGTCGAGCCAGGCGCCGAGTCGGCGCCGCGTTTCGCGCGGACGAATGACTTCGTCGACGAAGCCGAGCTCGGCGGCTTTGTACGGATTCGCGAAGCGCGCGCGGTAGTCGGCGACGAGCTCGGCGCGCGCAGCGTCGGGGTCGCTCGCGGCTTCGAGCTTCGCGCGGTGAATGACGTTCACGGCGGCGTCGGGGCCCATGACGGCGATTTCGGCCGTCGGGAAAGCGAGGCTCACGTCGGCGCGGATGTGCTTCGAGTTCATGACGTCGTAGGCGCCGCCGTACGCCTTACGAGTGATCACCGTGAGCTTCGGCACCGTGGCCTCGCTGAACGCGTAAAGGAGCTTCGCTCCCGAAGCGATGATGCCGCGGTGCTCTTGGTCGACGCCCGGCAAGAAGCCGGGCACGTCGACCCAGACGACGAGCGGCACGTTGAAGCAGTCGCAGAAGCGCACGAAGCGCGCGGCTTTCACGCTGGCGTCGATGTCGAGCACACCTGCCAGCACCGACGGCTGGTTCGCGACGATGCCGACCGTGCGCCCTCCGATGCGAGCGAACCCGACGATCATGTTCTGCGCGAACGCCTCGTGCACTTCGAGGAGCCGGCCGTGGTCGACCGTCGCTTGAATCAGCGCGCGCATGTCGTACGGCTTGTTCGGATCGAGCGGCACGAGCGAATCGAGCTCGGGCGCGTCGCGATCGACTGGGTCGCTCACGGGGAGCGCGGGCGGATCCTCCGCGTTGTTCGACGGAAGGTAGGAGTAGAGCTCGCGAACGAGCGCGAGACAGGCCGCGTCGTCCGGTGAGGTGAAATGGCATACGCCGCTCTTTCCCGCGTGCGTGGCGGCGCCGCCGAGCTCTTCCTTCGTCACGGTTTCGTGGGTCACCGCGCGGATGACGTCGGGCCCCGTGATGAACATGTGGCTCGTGCCTTCGACCATGAAAATGAAATCCGTGATGGCAGGCGAATACACGGCGCCGCCGGCGCAGGGGCCCATCACGCAGGAAAGCTGCGGCACGACGCCACTCGCGAGCGTGTTCTTGAGAAAAATGTCGGCGTAGCCGGCGAGCGACTCGACGCCTTCCTGAATGCGTGCGCCTCCCGAATCGTTGAGCCCGATGACGGGCGCACCGACGCGCAGGGCGTGGTCCATGACTCGCACGATCTTCTGTGCATGAGCAGCGCCGAGCGAGCCGCCGAAGACGGTAAAATCTTGCGCGAACACGAAAACGCGCCGCCCGTCGATGGAGCCGTGCCCCGTGACGACGCCGTCGCCGGGAATGCGCGCGTCGGGCGCCGTTCCGTCGCCTTCGCGCTGCGTGACGAGGCGGCCGATTTCCACGAACGACCCCGCGTCGAGCAGGAGCTCGAGCCGCTCGCGAGCCGTGAGCTTTCCCGCCGCGTGCTGCTTGTCGACGCGCGTCTTTCCGCCCCCAGCGAAAGCCGCGCGTTCGAGCTCGTCGAGGCGCACATGAGGACGGTCGGCCATTGGAACGAGCCGCGAGCGTATCACCGCGGCGCGATGCAATTAGGGCGATTTTACATGGAATTCCGCAACACTTGCGACGCCCCCGCCGCAGCCGCAGAGTGTTCCGTATGACCCGGCCGAATCGTCGTTTCGTCGCCGTCACGGCGGGCGTTTTCGCCGTAGCGCTCGGACTCATCGGATGCGCCGCCCCGTCGAGCCTTCCGCCCGGCGTCGCCGCCAAACCCATGCCGCAGGGCGCGGAGTGGCAAGGCGTCTATCAGGGCCCCTATCACATCTATCTCCGTATCACTCGCACCGGGGATCACGCTCAAGGATCGTGGCGAGCCATGGGCGGGCGCGAAGGCAAACTCTGGGGCGATCTCGACGGCAACGTCATGAAGTTTACGTTCGCGGAACACGACCAAAAAAGCAAAAGCTCGTGGTCGGGTCGCGGCTACTTCGTCTACAGCGTCAAAAAGCCGGGCGACGTTCCCGAGATCCGCGGCGAGTGGGGCCTCGGCATGAGTGATCCGAACGCGTCGTGGTACGCCGTGAAGAAACCCGACGTCGCGCTCGACGACGCGGAAAAGAAGCTCGCCGACACGGACTCGACCGGTCCCGGCGAAGACAACACGGGCGGTACGGGCTGCATGGGGGCGGCTTGCGTCGGCGAAGACCGCGAGCTCAGTGATTTCGGGGATAATGATTAGGTTGGACGGGGCCACGGCCCACTGCTAAGAGCTCTCTCGACACTGCGGGTCCGCCAACTGCGCAGCTTGAACCCCGCCAGGCCCGGAAGGGAGCAACGGTAGAGACAAGCGGGTGTGGCGGGCCCATCAATTTATTTTGTTGGGCGGTTTGGTCGCCCGAGCGCCTCGCGGCAGAGTTGACCTGGAAGCAGGCCCCGCCTGGGTTCGCCAGGTTTTGTGTCACTCGCGCGACATTGGTGGATCGTGATCTGCTGGTGCCAAAGACCGTTGAGTGATTCCAGCTCCCGCCGCTGACGCGGCGGTAGCGACGGCTTTTGATTTTACTCCTGCGAGGAGACGCGCGAACTACGTTCCGAACATCTCGATCGCCGCTCCGTTGTGCGCGGGCGACGCGTCGAGGGCG
>DASUTR010000743.1:0-26281 GCA_036374535.1 Polyangiaceae bacterium | reverse complement strand
GGAGCAGAAGGGCGGCGGTTCCCGAGAGGACGCCCGCGGGGCGCGAGAGGTTGCCCATGACGACCCGGTGGCATGCATCGCTCGGCCGGGCCAAGTTTTGCGGGCGGCGTTCAGGGCTCGAAAACGCCGATTTTCTTCGTTCTTTCGGGGGGAAGCAGCCCGACGCGCGCCCGCGCTCGGGCGAGCCGTTCGAGCTCGCCCAGGTGGACCCCGATCATCGCCGCGAGCTCGGGCTCGATGGCTCCGAAGCGGGTCTTGTAGGCGCGCGCGGCGCGGGCGAGCGCGTGCGCGTCGCCGCGCTGGACGAGGAACTCGAGGCCGTGTTTGGCCGCTTCGCGTACGACCTCGGGTCGTTCGATCGCCTCGGCCCAGGCGCGCGTCGCGACGGTCTCCTGGCCCGTGAGCTCGGCGAGCAGCGCGAGCCGTTCGGGCGGGCTCGCGGGCGTGAGCCGATCGTATTCGCGGCGCGCTCCCTCGAAGTCGGAGAGCTTGACGAGCAGCAGTCGCGCTTCGTCGCCGCCCGAACGCTCGAGCGCGACGAGCAGCGAGCGCGCGGCGTCGAAGCGCCCGGCACGAATCTCGAGGATCGCGCGCTGGAGATCCACCTGACGGCCCGCGCGCCCCGTACCGCGCACCGCGGCCAAGTGGGCGCGTGCCTCGTCGTAGCGTCCTAGGCGGGTAAGGCAGACCGCCGCGTTGTAAGCGGCGTTCGCCCGATTGGGATCGTCGTAGCGGAGAGCGCGCTCCGAAAGCAGGTACCCGTCCTCGAAGAGCCCGGCCCGGTAATAGACGTTGCCGAGCTCCGTCGCCGCCGCGCCGTTCGTTTTCGGTGTCTCGAGATACGTCTGCACCCAAAATTCGAGCTCGTCGGACCAGGTCGCCACGCGGCCGAACGTCACGACGGCGAGCGTCGCCGCTACGCCGACCGCGGCGGCCCAGCGAGCCCGGCGCGCGGCGAGGAACCGATCGAGCGCCGGCGCGACGGCGAGCGCGAGGCCTGCCGCGGGCAAGTAGAGGAAGCGATCGGCGGTGAGCGTGAGCAGCGGGATCGGAACGACGTGCAGGACGGGCAGGAGAGCGCCGAGCGCGAGGGCGAGCCCCGTCGCGCTGCGGGCGCCGACGCGCGCGCGGAACCTGAGCAGCGCGACGAGCAACACCACGATGGCGAGCCCCGCAGCGAGCGCTCCCGGGCTCGTCGCGCCGAGCCGCCCGATCACGGCGCGCGGGCGCAGGGGATCGGCGAGCATTGCGGCGTAAGTGCCGAGGGCTTCGAGCACGGTCCTGAGGCGCACGAGGGCCCCGAGAGGCTCGACCTCGCCCGCTAGCCCCACCATGGCGACGCGCAGCGCCGCGTAGCCGGCGAGCACGACTCCGACCGGCGCGAGCTCGACGAGGCTTCGCGTGGCGCGCTGTTTGCGCGGAAGCGCCGCGTGCGCCACCCAGGTGCCCGCGGCGAGGGCGAGCGCGCCAGCGGCGGCCGATTCCTTCGCGAGCAAACCGAGGCCGAGGAAGAGCGCTGCGACGCTCCTTTGCCCCATGCTCGGTCCCCACGCGAGAAGCGCCGCGAACGTGAACAGCGAAGCGAGCAGATCGGTGCGTCCGGAAATCCAAGCGGCAGCTTCGGCGAGCCTCGGGAGCAGCGCCCAGCCGACCGCGAGGAGCGCCGCCGTCGGTACACGGGTTCCGTGCTTGCGGACGAGCGCGTAGACGAGCAGCGCGTTCGTCGCGTGGAGCACGACGTTCGTGAGGTGGTAGCCGCCGGCGTTACCGTGGTGAAGCGCGTTGTCGAGCGCGAAGCTCGCGGTCACGAGCGGGCGGTAATAGGCCGTGCTCGCGCCGTGCAGCTTTCCCGCGGCCCAGAACGGCGCCTGCAAGAAATCGGAGAGGTCCCCGCCACGCTCGACGAGCGGCGCGTCGAGAATGAGCAAGCGATCGTCCCAAAGGAACGGCCCGCCGAGCGACTGCAGGTACACCGCGACCACGACGACGAAGACCAGGAGCGCGGCCATCCGCCGCCGAACTTACAAGACTTTCGGCTCCGCGGAGCGAGCCCGCCGTCCGGCCGTGCTCGGCGCTTTACGCGGGCGAAAAGCTCTGGAACATAGAACCCATGAGCGAGCACCTGAATTCGGACGCGTTCGTGCTCTTCGGGGCCACGGGCGACCTCGCCTACAAGAAGATCTTTCCCGCGCTGCATTCCATGATCAAGCGCGGGAGTCCGGGATTTCCCATCATCGGCGTGTCGCGCGGGGGTTCGAGCCTCGAAACGCTGCGCGAGCGCGCGAAATCGAGCATCGCCGAGTACGGCGGAGGTGTCGACGAGAAGGCGTTCTCCGTTCTCGCGAAGAACCTCGACTACGTGGACGGCGACTACCGAACCCAGGAATTTTTCACGAAGCTCCACGAGCGGCTCGGTAAGGCGAAGCACCCGCTCTACTACCTCTCGATCCCGCCGAGCGTGTTTCCGGCCGTCGTCGAGCTCTTGGGCACGACCGGCTGCTCGAACGGCGCACGCGTCGTCGTCGAGAAGCCGTTCGGGCGTGACCTCGAGTCGGCCAAACAGTTGAACGACGTGCTCACGCGCGTCTTCGCCGAAAACGCGATCTTCCGCATCGATCACTTCCTCGGTAAGGAGCCGGTTCAGAACCTGCTCTACTTCCGGTTCGCGAACTCGTTCCTCGAGCCCATCTGGAATCGCAACCACGTGAGCAGCGTCCAGATCACGATGGCCGAAAACTTCGGCGTCGCCGGGCGCGGTCGCTTCTACGAAGAGACGGGCGCGATTCGCGACGTGATCCAGAACCATCTGCTCGAAATCATCGCGTTCCTCGCGATGGAACCGCCGCCCGCGGGCGATCGCGAGGCCCTGCGCGACGAGAAGGCGAAGGTGTTCAAGGCGATCCGGCCGCTGTCGCCCGAGAGCGTCGTGCGCGGGCAATTCAAGAGCTACCGCGACGAAGACGGCGTCGCCAAAGACTCGACCGTCGAGACGTTCGCGGCGCTGCGCCTGCACGTCGATTCGTGGCGCTGGTCGGGCGTGCCGTTCTACATCCGTGCGGGCAAGCACCTGCCCGTGACGGCGACGGAGGTCCTCGTCGATCTTCACCGTCCGCCGCACATGGTGTTTCCCGAGCCGGTTCCGTCGCTCGCGAACTATCTCCGGTTCCGTCTCGGGCCCGAGGTCGCCATCGCGATCGGCGCGCGTGCCAAGCGGCCGGGTGAAGCCATGGCGGGCGAAGGCGTGGAGCTCATGGTGCGAAACCAGCGTCCCGACGAGATGGGGGCCTACGAGCGGCTCATCGGCGACGCGATGCGCGGTGATTCGAACCTCTTCGCGCGTGCCGACGGCGTCGAATCGGCCTGGCGCATCGTCGAGCCCATCCTCAAGAACGAGACTCCCATCTACGAATACGAAAAAGGCACCTGGGGCCCCGAAGAGGCGAACTACGTGCTCGAAGGCAAGGCCCGCTGGTACGACCCGAAAAAATCCGCCTCCAAGGACATTCCTTAGCCCGGCGCCGGCGCTCTCCGCCGCGGGCTCCGAACGAGCGGGGCCGCTCTCAGCCGAAGCGGACGCCGGGCGACGCGAGCGCCGGACCGCTCCGGGCCGAGCTCGACTCTCGGTTCACTTCGCGCTGGGCGCGCAGCGCTCCCGCAGCGAAGAGGCACAACACGGGCACCACCACCAAATGATAGCGATCCTCTCCGAAGAACACGGCGTGGGTGAGCGTCGTGGCGGCGAGAGCTCCCGCAAGGTAGCGCCCCGCGGGGCCGAGCTTCGGGCGGCCGGGGATGGGCAGCGCGGCGATCAGGGGTAGGAGCACGGGAAGCCAGTAGAAGGGGTGCTCGTCGCGAGAGACCGCGAACGTCGCGAACATCGCGATCACCACGAGAAGCCCGATCTGCACGGCGTCGTCCCACGGCGGAGGCTTCACCCAGTGCGGTACGCTCACCGCGCCGAGCAACGCCGCGACGAGGAGCAGGCGATGGAAAAACGTGAGGAGCTCGCGCCCCGCGACGCGCCGCGGCTCCGTCCACGTCATGGGGTCGGCTTCGTGTAGGTACTCGATGGCATACGACTCGTGGTTGTACGTTTGCTCGAGCTTTTTCGGAATCAGCCCGAGCCACCGCCCCGGATCGGCCAAGATGCGCTGTTTGCCGATCTCGGCCCAGCAATCGTCCTGCTGAACCTGGCCCGTCACGACGGGACAGCCGTCGGAGGCTTTCAACACGTCGAAGCGACCCGTCTGCGAAATCGCGCCGATCGCGAGGTTCCAGCCGGCGTTCGTGGAGATGAGCGCGCAGCCGTCGAGCCGCGAGCAGTTTCGAATCGTCCACGGCGAGATGACGAGCAGCGCGACGGCCCCCGCGAGCGCCGTACGAAGCAGCGCGCGGTGCCAGGGTCGTTCGCCCATGAGCGCGAACAGCGGCAACACCAAGAGCGTCGCCGGGCGCACGAGGGCGGCCAGTCCGAGTACGGCGCCCGCGCCCGCGAACCCGTAGACGGTGTGCGGCCAGCGCAACAGCACGCATCCCGCCGCGAGCAGGAGAAATCCCGCGAGGATCTCGGTCATCGCGAGCGGCGCGTAGGCGATGAGACCGGGATGGAGCGCGACCAGCGTCGCCGCGACGCGGGCGCGGTTCGGCGTGAGAAAGTAGAGACCGATGCGGTGCGCGAGTCCCGCGGTTCCCGCGCCGAGCACCGCGTTCAACACCGGCGCGACGAGCAGGCTCGCCCCGAAGATCCAATAAAAGACGCTCAGGAACAGGCTGTAGCCGACCGGATAGTGCACCCATGGCTTCCAGAGGGCGTGGCCGCCGACGATGACGTCCTCCGAGTAGCCGAGCCCCGCCGCGAGGCGTTCGGCTCCGAGATGGTAGTAGTGCGCATCCCAAACGGGCTCCTTGCCCCATGCGATCGCGACGTAGAGCCGCGGCAACAGGGCGGCGAGCGTCACCGCCGCCGTGAAGACGACGTCGATCGTCGCCTTTTCCCGGGGCGAAAGTGACGGAACGATCACGACGTGGTTTCCCCTTCCGAGGCAGCGCGCCACTGCCGGAGCCTCAGGAGATACGTCTTCGTCACCTGGGCCGCGTCGAGCTTCAAGTATTTCGCGAGCTCCTGCACGAATCCGCGGGCGTAGACCATCGCCGGCAGCTCGGCGAACGCTTCGGCTTCGATGGCCCTGAGGTAGGTGAGGGAGATCTTCGTCGCCTTGGCTATCTCTTCGAGCTCGACGCCGCGCGCTTCGCGGACTTTGGCGAGCAGGCGCCCCGTGAACTCGGTCTCGGCGTTGATCTCCCGCGCGAGCTCGCTCTGCAGGAGACGCCGCTCCGCTTCGAGCGCTTGGTGGTCGACGCTCGGCTTCTTCGGCGTCTCGACGGCTGCTTCGGAGAACGTCGAAGCGTCGTAGGCGCGCCGCTTCGACGGATCGAGCAGCGTGTCGTGGGCTTCCTCGATGTGTCCCTGCTCGCGCCGGAGCGCTTCGCTTCCGAGGAGCGAGGTGAGCGCGAGACTTCCGGACTGGTAATTTTCGCGCGTGCGCTTGTAGGCGCGCCGGAGCTCTTCGTCGGTCGCGCCGCGATGCATGCCGAGCACGTCGTACAGCGTCCGTTCCGGGACGAGCCCGTCGCTCGGAGCCGACGCCGGGCCGGTGTCGAGCGTGAGGAGCGCGAGCGCGCGCCGCGCGATGCGTTCGAGGTTGCGCGCGCTCTTGCTGGTCGGGTTGTCGATGAGCAGCGGGCGGCTCTTCCTCACGCCGAGCCAGACGGCGTCGTCGTGCTCGACGTAGCCGAGATAGTCGAGCGCGATGCCCAGGTAACGCTTCGACATTTCACCCATCGTGACGCCTAGATCCGCGTCGGTGCGCAGCCGCGTGCCGTTGACGACCAGGCGGGGCCGCAGCCGTGTGAGCTCGGCCGCCGCCATGCGGCCGAGGCCGGCGTCGTAGCGGGCGAGGACACGTGTGAGCTCCTCCGGGGCGGGCAGCGGCCCGAGCTCGCTCTGCGCCCGCTCCGCGAGTCGCATGCGAAAACGATCGCTCACGAGCAGGCGCCTGACCAGGCGCTGGAACGACGCCCGCAAGAAGCGATACACCGCTTCGACGCTCGGGGGTTCCGGAGTCGTCACGGTGACGCCGAGGTCGGCCGCGAGGAAGAGGTCGAGCGTCGCGGGCGCGGTGCCCGCGCCGAGATCCATGACGACGTAGTCCGCGTCGAGCTTGCGCACGGCTTCGACGAGGTGGGCTTTGCGTCCGGGACGTGTGGGGATGGTCGAGCCGACGCGGTACGTTTGAGGAACGAGGGAGAGCCCCGGAACCGCCGTCGGGATGCAGTCGAGCCCGCCTTCGTCCTCGTCGTCGCCGGCCGGGTCGTTGCTTCCCGCGTTCGTCGTCGCACCACCCCGCGGCCAGGACGCCTCGAGGCCGAGCAGCGTGTGGAGCTCGGCGCCCACCGGATCGGCGTCGACGAGCACCACCGAGCGACCGAGCTGGGCGAGGTAGACGGCGAGATTCGTGGCGACGATGCTTTTGCCGACACCTCCGCGCCCGCCTCCGACCGCGATGACGCGCCGGAGGCCGCGCGGTGCAGTCAGGCTGTCCGGGGGAGGGGGCGGCTCGGACCCTGAGAACATCGAACGCCTCGATCTACCTTAGCTGAACGGGGAATCGTACCCCGCCGTGCCCGATACGGGCCGAGCAAGCCTCCGGAGACTCGAGGGGGCGTTTTGGGCTAGGCTCCCGCGCCGCATGAGTCTGAAAATCGCCGTGTTCGGCCTGCTCGCCCTTTCGGCGAGTCGTCTCACGACGTGCCGCTCGCCGGGGGAGACGGGTGGTGACGCGAGCGCCGGGCGGAGTGACAAGGTCGTCGCGCTGAAGGGCATCGACACGTCGGCGCTCACCGCGCGAGAGCGCGCCGACTGGTCGGGCGCCGTCTCCGAGCTCTTGTCGCCCTGTTCCGACCAGCCCGTTTCGATCGAGCAGTGCGTCAACGAGTCCCGAGCCTGCTCGGCCTGCGCACCTGCGGCGCGCTACCTCGTCGAGCAGGTTCGGCGCGGGCGCACTCGCGCCCAGGTCGACGCCGCCTATCGCGCCCGCTTCGGCGCCGACCAGGTGAAGACGATCGACATCGGCGATTCGCCGAGCAAGGGAGCGCCGAACGCGCCCGTCGTCATCGTCGAATTCGCCGACTTCGAGTGCCCGGCCTGCGGTGACAAGCGTCCTCTGCTCGACAAGCTCGTCGAGGAACATGCCGGGAAGCTTCGCCTCGTCTTCAAGAATTACCCGCTCCCGATGCACCAGAACGCCGAGAAGGCGGCGCGTGCGGGCATCGCGGCGCACCGCCAGGGCAAGTTCTGGCAGCTCCACCCGCTGCTCTTCGACAACCAAACCGATTTGTCCCCGGGCTCCATCGAGAAGCTCGCGCAGAAGGCGGGGCTCGATCTCGCGCGGTTCAGGCAGGATCGCGACAGCGAAGCGACCGCCGACGCCGTGCAGCGCGATCGCAAGCAGGGCGAGGCACTGAACATCGACAGCACCCCGAGCCTGTTCATCAACGGCCGGAAGTTTCCGGGCTCCCCCGACTTCGACCAGGACCTGAAAGACTGGCTCGAGCTCGAGTTCGAGCTCACGCGCGGCTCGGCGCCGACGGCCGTCCCCCCGCCGAGTGCTTCGGTCTCCGCGGGGCCGCCGTCATCCGCGCCGGCGCCTTCGGCCGCGCCGTCTTCCGCGCCCGCAGCGGCTCCGCCTGCGTCGGTGCGCCCGGCATCGAGCGCGAAGCCGTCGCCATGAGAATGGGCGCCGAGGGGATCGGGTGCTTTCCCACGGGACGGCACTATCCCGGCATCGCTCACCTGCTCCGCGTCGTCGCGGCAGGGCTCGCCGAGGAGTTCGGCGGCGAGCACGGCATCGACGGCCTCGAGCTCGTCGCCATCGACACCGAAACCACGGGCCGCGATCCCGAAGTCGACCGCATCGTCGAAATCGCGTGCGTCCGCTGGCGAGGCGACGGCGTCGCCGAGCGCGTGTCGTGGCTCGTGAATCCCGGACGCCCCATCCCGAAAGAGGCGTCCGACGTCCACGGCATCACGGACGACGCCGTGAAGGACGCTGGCCCGTTCGCAGCGATCGCGCATGAGGTGTTGCGTGCGGTCGAGGGCGCGATCCCCGTCGCGTACAATGCCGAGTACGATCGCAAGGTGCTCGTCGCAGAGTTCGCGCGCGCGGGAATCCTGCCGGAGAATCCCCCGCCTGCGCTCCGGCGCAACGTCGAGTGGATCGATCCGCTCATCTGGGCGCGCGAGCTCCAGAAGACGGAAAAGAGCCGCACCCTCGTCGAGGTCGCCGAGCGCCTCGGCATCGCGCTCGATCAGGCGCACCGCGCCGCGGACGACGCCGTGGCGACGCTCGAGGTGCTCGGCACGTTCCGCAAGGACCCGCGGGTTCCGCGCACGTACGCGGCGTTCGTGCAGGAGCAGCGCCGTCTCTCGCGCCTGTTCGACGGCGAGCGGCGCTTCTGGCGCCGAGCGTAGCTCTCAGGAGCCGCGCGCGGCGTGCTCGGCGACCACGTCGGCGACGGCGAGCGTCAGCCGCTTCGCCGTGCGGAGCTCGAGAAACTCGTTCGGACCGTGGGCGTTCGAGCCCGGACCGAGCACACCCGTGACGCAGAACTGGGCGTTCGGAAACTTGCGGCCGAGCATGGCCATGAACGGAATGCTGCCGCCTTCGCCCATGTAGAGCGCCGGCTTGCCGAAGCGACGGCGCGACGCAGCGTCGAGCTCCCGTTCGAGCCAGGGCGAGAGCTCGGGCGCGTCCCAGCCGGGCGAAGCGCCGGTCGGCGTGAAGGTGACGCGCGCGCCGTACGGCGGATCGCTTTCGAGCGTCGTCTTGATGGCGCGCGCGGCGGCTTCGGGCTCGGCGTTCGGCGGGAGGCGCATCGACAGACTGAGCTTCGTGAAGGGCCGGAGCACGGCGCCGGCGTTCGCAATCGCCGGCCAGCCGTCGGCTCCCGTGATGGCGAGCCCGGGCCGCCAGGTTCGGTTCAGGATGAGCTCGGTCGGGTCATGCGTGACGGGCTCGACGCCGGGCTCTAGCGGGAACTTCTGCCAGAGCGCGTCGCCGAGCGTCTTGCCAGTTCGCTCGGCCTGGCGCAGGCGCGCTTCGGGAATCGGTGGCGCGAGCTCGGCCAGCCTGACCACGCCCGTCTTCGCGTCGTCCAGACGGTCGAGCAAGAGCCGCGTCACGCGTTCGCTCGCCGCGACGACGCCCGTGCCGTCCCCCGAGTGCACGCCTTCGGTGAGCAGCGATACCTCGAGCGTGCCCATGGCGACACCCCGGAGCGACGTCGTCACCCAGAGCTCGTCGTAGCTCGCGCAGCCCGAATCCAGACACACGACGAGCGACAGCTCGCCGATGCGCGGCGCGAGATGCTCCACGTACGCCGGCAAGTCGTAGCTGCCGGACTCCTCGCAGGTCTCGATGAGGACCACGGTCCGCGCGTGGGGTAGTCGGTCGCGACGGAGCGCGACGAGCGCGAGCAGCGACGCGAAAATCGAGTAGCCGTCGTCGGCGCCGCCGCGCCCGTAGAGCTTGTCGCCCTCGCGCACGGGCGTCCACGGTCCGAGCCCTTCGCGCCAGCCCGTCATCGCGGGCTGCTTGTCGAGGTGGCCGTAGAAGAGCACGCCGTCGGCCGCGCGGCCCCCGGTCGCAGGGAATTCGATGAACACGAGCGGCGTCCGCTCGCCCAGTCGGACGACCTCGAGCGAGGCATCCGGCGGCAGGTGCTCGCGCGCCCAGCGCGTCAAAAGCTCGACCGCGCGCTCCATGTGCCCCGCCGCGCGCCATTCGGGATCGAAGTTCGGCGACTGATTGGGGATGCGGATGTAGTCCTCGAGCGCGGGAACGGCGGAGCGCTCCCACTCCTCGTCGATGGCTCGGGCCGTCGCGTCCGTTACCGGCATTCCGTCACGGCACGCGGAAGGAGTGCGGCAGCGTGACCGAGCTTCCGGTGAACGCCGGGACCTGGGCGCCGCGGTACGCCGTCGCTACGCATGCGCCGACGCTCGTGCCGGAGAACGGGGCGGCGACGCTCACGTTCGTCGCTGGACCGTCGGGCGAAAACGTCACGCTCACTCGTCCGGCACCGTTCGGGCCGTCGTCGCTCTTGCACGCCTGCGCGCGGCGCGCCGCATTCGCGAGGGCCGACGTCGCGGCGCCGCGGTTGAACGAGCCGCGCTCGCCCGGAGGCGGTGCTTCCTTCTTCGCCTCCATCTTCTTGTAAGGATTTTCGATGTCGGCTTCGCTCGGTTCGGGCTCGGTCGTCTCCTCGAGCTCGATTTTTTCGCGCGGCGGATCTTGCGGCTCGCTCGCCTTGTCGGGCGTGCGTGGCTCGGGCGTTTCGGTGCGTTCGGGGCGCGGGGCGGCGCGCGCCGGAGCCGGCCGGTCGCGCGCAGCGAGGGGAATGGCGTCGAGGTTCACCCCTTGGGTCGCCGGTTCGCCCGGCTCGCTCGTGCGCGAGCCCGTGCGGTGTGCCGCTGCAGCCGTCGGCTTTTCCAGCGCTCCCGGCGACGTGACGAGGGCGTTCGGCTTCGTCTGGTTCGTCCAGATGACGGCAGCGACCGCCGAGGCCACGCCGAGCACACCGAACAGCACGGGGCCGACGGGCGCGCGGCGCGGGGGGTGCGGCCACGAGCCCACGGTCTGATGGAACGGGCCGCCGCCGGCCGACGACTGGCTCGGCGGCTCCGAGAGGCGCTCGAACGAGCGCGAGGCGCGCGGATCCGACTCGGGAACGAGACCGGCGCGCAACATGCCGTCCGCGGCGACGAGCGCCGTGCGGATGGCGTCGTGCTGCGCGGCGAGTCGCGTGCCGAGAACGCGCCGGACGAGCTGGCCGACGCTCGCCTGCGACACCAGCATGCGCTCTTCGACGAGGTACTGGTCGAGGGCGGCGCGAAGGTCGTCCGCCGTTTGATAGCGGCGCTCGACGTCGGCGTTGAGTGCCGTCATGACGATGGTCGCAAGCTTCTCGGGATAGCCGGCGAACGTTCGGGCGGGATCCGGCGCGTGCCCGCTGGCCACCATGCGCAGCGTGTGAGCCGGCGTTTCCCCTTGGAACAAGCGCTCGCCCGTCGTGAGCTCGTAAAGCACGATGCCGAGCGAGAACACGTCGCTCCGCCGATCGACGGGCTCACCGCGCGCCTGCTCGGGCGACATGTAGCCGAACTTGCCTTTGACCTTCTCGTTCTCGTCGGGATCCCCGTGCAAAATGCCGTTCGCGACGCCGAAATCGACCAAACGCGCCCTGCCGTCCGTCCCGACGAGGATGTTGTGCGGCGAGACGTCGCAGTGAACCAGATTGCGGAGCTCGCCGTCCCAACCCCTGAGCTCGTGCGCCGCGTGCAAGCCGGACGCGGTGTCGGCGATGATGCGCACGGCGAGCTCGGTGGGGATCGGTCCGCGCTTGCGGGCTTCGCGGTGCACGGCGCGGAGGGAATCGCCCTGAACCCACTCCATCGCCATGAAGAGGATGCCGCGATCCTCGCCCACCTCGTGAATTCGGACGACGTTCGGGTGATCGATGGCGCGGACGATCTGCCCCTCTTCGAGGAACATCGTGCGAAACTCGGGGCGCTGCGCGAGCTCGGGGAGCATCGCCTTGACCGCGACCAGTCGATCCCCGACGTCACTCGATTCGCGACCGACCCAAACGGTGGCCATGCCACCGCGTCCGAGCTGGACCAGGAGCTCGTAGCGTCCGAGGCGGGACCCCGATTTAAGCTCCAAGCTCATAGAATCTTGCCGTCTGCCCGGGGCACGAGAGACCGCTCGCAAGCTCCGGACGAAGTGTCCCTCATGGGATCGAGATCCACGCGATTCATGCCACGAAACAGCCTGCTAGTCCTCTCGGATCCCGGGATTTTGGGGCCCCGGCGGCCCGCCGCCGGCCTCGCCTACACGCCCCTACATGGACGAGTCGTCAGGGTGACGAATCGACGGGAGCGGGCGGGGGCGCCTTCTGCGAGCCAAAGGGCGAGGTTTCCGCGCGGGGACCTCGGACCTGCATGACGACGTCGAGAACGATCGTCTCCCCTCCGGCCACGGTCAGCGTCCTGCGTTCGGTGGGCGCCAGGGGATGCTCGAGCCGCACGTAGTGGGTCCCGGGCGAGAGGGGGATGGGGCGAGCGAACGGCGTCGTTTCGAGCTTCTGCCCGTCGACGACGACGTGCGCCCAGGGCTGCGCCACCACGCGCAAAAAACCGGGATTCTGCGGCAAGAGCTCGAGCCGGCCGCGCGCCTCGCGGTCGCTACCCGCCCGGTCGCTTCGCCGCTCCGCGAGCTGGATGCCGGCACCGCCCGCGACGGACACCATCGAAAGTAAGGCGAGCACGAGCGACGCCCGGCCGACGCTCGCCGTCGGCCCCGCCGAAAGCTTGCGCTCGACCTTCTGCGGCGGCGGTCCGCTCGTCTCGAAGCCCGCGTCGCGCAGGCGGGCGACGAAGAGTGCGCGCGGCTCGCCGGCGCCGAGCTCCTTCTCGGCGAGCTCGAGCGCGTCCCTGAGCTCGGCCGCGGACTGGAACCGATCGCTCGGGAGCTTCTGCAGGCAGCGCAGCACGACTCGTTCGAACGCGGGCAAGAGATCCGGCACGAAACGCCCGAGCGGCGGCGGCGGCTCGTTGCGAATGCGCGTCGTCGCGCTGCGATCGTCGCTCGCTCCGAACGGCGCCGTGCCCGCGACGAGCTCGTACAAGACGACGCCGAGCGAAAACAGGTCGCTGCGCGGATCCGGCGGCTCGCCGAGGATCTGCTCGGGCGACGCGTACGCGAGCGACGGCGGGCCCGTCGCGCCGCTCAAGATTTCGGGTGCCGTCGGCAGCCGCTCGTCGGCGGCCACGGCGAAATCGGTGAGCTTCACGTCGCCCGTCCGCGAGACGAGCACGTGCTGCGGGCGTACGTCGCGATGGATGACTCCCCGCTCGTGCGCGTGCTCGAGGGCGCTCGCGAGCGACTTCGCGACGAAGAGAGCGGCGGCCTGCGGCAGCTTTCCCGTCTTCGCGAGCACCTCGGCGAGCGTCCATCCCTCGACGTGCTCGAGCACGAGCCACATGCGCTCGTCCTGACGCACGAAATCGTAGAGGCCGATCACGTTCGGATGACCGAGCTTCGCGAGGAGGCGGGCCTCTCGCTCGAGCGCCGAGGCAAAGGGCGACGCGGCGACGACGCTCGCGCCGAGAGCCTTGATGGTCGCGCTGCGACCGAGCGGCTGCTGCACGGCTCGGTAAAGGTCCGCGACCGGCCCCGAACGCAGGCGTTCGAGCACGTCGCACCCCTCGAAAGTCGGCAGCGGGTCCATTGCCGCCGAGGGACTACTCGACCCGGCGTCGCGCTGCCAGAATGGCCCGCGAAACACCATGCAGGCTTCCGCACACACGCCCGGCGAGGCACCGCCCGCTCCGCCCGCCCCCGCTTCGACGGGGCGCCCGGGGCGGGTGCTCGCGGCGCTCGACGGCGGCCTCCGGAACCTGTCGGCGTACTTCAGCGGGCATGACCCGACGTTCCGTTACGCCATCTTGCCCGCCCTCCTCGTCGCCGCCTTGCTCTACGTGCGGAGCCCGTTCTCGAACTACATCTTCGACGAGCAAGAGGCACTGCTCGCCAATCCGTACGTGAACGGGAAGAACCTCGGCTTCTTCGACGCGTTCCGCCGCGACTTCTGGGGCCTACCTCCCGATCGGACCATCGGCTCGTACCGGCCGCTGCCGAATTTGGTCTGGCGCCTGCTCTGGCACGTCTCGACGCTGCCGTTCCTCCACCATCTCGTCAACGTGCTCGTGCACGCGGCGAACGCGGCGCTCGTCGCAAGCTTGGTGTTCGCCGTTACACGAAGGCGAGCCCAGGGTTGGTTCGCGGGGGGATTTTTCGTCTGCGCGGCGGTGCTCACGGAGGCGGTTTCGGGCGTCGTCGGCATCGCCGACGTGCTCGGCGGGCTCGGGGTTCTGCTCGCGCTCCACGCGCTACGCCTGCCCGCCCTCGAGCGCCGGCGCCCGCTGCCTTCGTTCCTCGCGCCCGCCGCGGTGTTCGCGGGCATGCTCTTCGGATTGTTCTCCAAAGAGAGCGCGATCGTGGCCGTTCCGCTCATCGGCTGGGCGGCCCTCGTGCTCGCGCCCGCGCTGCATCCCGAACGCCCGCTCCGGGTCTACCGCACGCTCGTAGCGACGGCTGCGGCGCTCGGCGCGCTCGTCGCCTACACGTACTTCCGCCGCCATTTTTTCCCCGTCGTCATGCCCGCGGAAGCGCTCGCGGAGCTCCCCGCGAGCGAACCGCTCCACCGTCGGGCCTTGCACGCCTTTCTCGCGTGGTTCCAGCAGCCTCGCCTCCCCGAAGACCCCATCAACAATCCGCTCGCCGACGCCGATTTCAGTCATCGCGTCGCCGGTGCGCTCAGGGTCTACGCGCGCGGCCTCGGCCAATTGCTCTTGCCGCTCCGCCTGAGCGGCGACTACTCGTTTCCCGCGGAGCCGGTACCGGCCCGCCTGATTTTTCCCGAAAGCGTCCTCGGCGGCGCCCTGCTCGCGCTGCCGCCGCTCGCCGCGCCGTTCGTCTGGCTGCAATCTCTCCTGCGGGAACGGCGCGAACGCCGAAAGCTCGTCCACGCCGGGTCGGGCGTCACGAGCGAGGCGGGTGCGGAGCCCGGGGCCGAAAACGTCGCGAACGCGCGCGCGCCGTGGTTGCCGAGCGTCTGTTTCGGTCACGCCGCGCTCGTCGCCGTGGGGCTGCTCTGGGTTCCGCTTGCCTACTTTCCGCATTCGAACATCCCCGTCGTGCTCCCGACCGTGCGCGCGGAGCGCTTCTGGTACATGCCCGCGCTCGGCGCGGCGTTCATCGCGGGTCCGTTTTTCGTTTGGCTCTTGCGACAGAAGGCGAGCAGCGTCCTGCGCGGCGCCGTCGTCGCATGGTTCGCCTTTCAAGCGTTTTCGGCGCGCTGGCACGCGCTCGACTACACCGACGACCTCGTGTTCTGGCGCGCGACGATGCGCGCGGTGCCGAGGAGCGCGAAGGCGCAGCTCAACTACTCGGTCATGGTGGGCGCCCGCGACGATCTCGACGAGCGCCTGCGCGCGAACAGGCGCGCGCTCGAGCTCGCGCCGAACTGGGCGATGGCGCACGTCTACCTCGGCGACACGTTGTGCCGCAAAGGCAAGCCCATCGAGGGCTGGCCGAGCTACGTCCGCGGCTTCGAGCTCGCCCCGAACGACTCGAATCTCATCGCGCTCGGGCTCCAGTGCCTGTGGGACAAGAAATCCATCGAATCCCACCGCGAGGAGCTGCTCCGTATGGTCGAACGGCATCCAGGGAGTTGGCTCGCGTTCCTCGCCAGCGATATCGTGCACAACGGCAAGGACCACGATGGCGTGCAGAAACAGTATCGGCCGAGGTCGTACGACGGCGGCCCGAAAGAGTAGGTTTCGGCGCCCCGCTTTCCGCGTGAGCAGCGCGTGAGCACGCGACCCGAGATCAGCGTCGTTTCGCCGCTCTTCAACGAGCGCGGCAACGTCGAACCCTTCGTCGCCGCGCTCACCGAATCGCTCGTCGCCGCCGCCGTCGACTACGAGATCGTTCTCGTCGACGACGGCTCGAGCGACGGAACCTGGGAAGCCATCGCCGCCGTCGCCGCGCGCGACCCCCGCGTGCGCGGCCTCGCGCTTTCGCGGAACTTCGGTCACCAGGGCGCGCTGCTCGCCGGGCTGAACCACGCGCGCGGGCGCGCCGTCGTCAGCATGGACGGGGACCTGCAGCATCCGCCCGCCGTCGTCCCGACGCTCGTCGCCGCGTGGCGCGAGGGTTACAAGGTCGTCAACACGCGGCGCGCCGACAGCGCCGACACCGGGCCGTTCAAACGCTTCACGTCGCGCACGTTCTATCGAATTTTCTCCGCGCTCTCCGGCGTGCCGCTCGAAGCGGGGCTCTCCGACTTCCGCCTCGTCGATCGCTCTGCGTTGTCCGCGCTCACGCGCATGGGCGACGCAGATCTGTTCATTCGCGGCATCGTGAGCTGGCTCGGGTTCAAGGCCAAGGTCGTGCCGTATCAGGCGGGCGAGCGGCACTCGGGCCGCACGAAATTCACGCTCCGCCGCATGTTCCGCCTTTCCACCGGCGCAATGCTCTCGTTTTCCGCGCTGCCGCTGCGTCTCGGTATCGGCGTCGGCTTCGTGACGAGCGTGCTCGCGTTTCTCGAACTCTGCTACATCCTCTACGTGTATTCGCGGGGAGCGGTCGTGCCAGGGTGGGCGTCGGTGATGACCGTGATGTCGTTCATGTTCGGCATCCTGTTCGTGCTGCTCGGCGTCATCGGCACGTACCTCGGAAAAATCTACGAGATCCTGAAGCGACGCCCGCGCTACGTCGTCGGCGAGCGTGTCGGATTCGCCGACGGTGAGCTCACCGAGCAAGACCGCGACGGGTGAAGCGAGCAGGAGGGCGTCTCGTGGTAATCTACTCGGCGCCTCTACTCGAGGCCGCTGGACGCACCGTGCCGAGCGCCTGGCGCAAATCTTCGGCGAAGACCGGCTTCGTGAGGTGGAGGTCGAAGCCCGCGTCGAGCGCTCGACGCTTGTCTTCCGGCGAGCCGAAACCGCTGAGCGCGATGATGGCGACGTGTGAAAGGCGCTCGTCCTGTCGCAGCCGCATCGCCACTTCGTAACCGTTCATGCCGGGAAGCCCGATATCGAGAATGACCACGTGGGGCGATAGGGTGCCGGCAGTTTCGAGGGCGGCGGGACCGTCCTTCACGATCACGGCTTCGAAGCCCTCTTGTTCCAACATGAACCCGAGGAGCTCTGCGGCGTCCTCGTTGTCGTCGACCACCAGGACGCGCTTTGCGCCGGTCTCGGGGTTCGGGCGCTCGGGCGTCGCTTCGGAGTCCGCGGCGCTGAGATTCACCATCGGCAGTCGCACCGTGAACGTGCTGCCCTTGCCGGGACCAGCGCTGTGAGCCTCGACGTGGCCGCGGTGCATTTCGACCAGCCGGCGCACGAGCGCGAGCCCGATGCCGAGGCCTCCGTGCGAACGGTCGAGCGCTTGGTTGACCTGGCCGAACATCTGAAAAATGTCCTCCAGGCGGTCTGGCGGGATACCCATGCCGTCGTCCCGCACACGGATCACCACCTCGTCGCCTTCCCGCCGCACGGAAAGCTCGACATTGCCTCCGCTCGGCGTGTACTTGCTCGCGTTGTTGAGCAGATTGCTGACGACCTGGGCGATGCGAGTCTGATCGGCGTCGAGGTACAGAACGTCGTCGGAAATCTCGGTTTTCAAGGTGTGCCGGCCGCGGGTGAGCCCCGGCATGCTCGCCTCGATCGCGGCGTCCATCGCGCTTTGCGCCGTGAAGCGTTCGATCTTGAGCTCGAGCTTCCCGGTGGTGATGCGCGAGACATCGAGCAGGTCATCGATCAACCGCACCATATGGTTGACTTGGCGGCGCATGACGCGGAGCGTGTGCTCGAGCCGCTGGGGATCGCTCGAACCTTCGAGCACGGAGAGCCCGGTCGTGATCGGCGCCAGGGGATTTCGAAGCTCGTGAGCGAGCGTCGCCAGAAACTCGTCCTTCGACTTGTCCGCCGAACGAAGCTTTGCTGCCTGGTTGCTCAGCGTCGAGAGCGCCGAGCGAAGTTTCTCGTCCTGCGCGGCGAGCGTGAGGGACTGCCGTTCACGCTCGCGGAGTGCGTCACGCACCTGATACTGATACGAGCGTCCACGGAGCGCCACGTCGAGCGCCCCGATGAGCGTCCGTGCACGTACGGGCTGCTCGACCAGCGTGACGGCAGGGTAGCCGCCGAGGGCGATGCGTTGGAGTTTCTCGAAGGCGTTGTCGCGTGCGACGAGGAGGACCGGAACCAGCGACCACGGCTCCTGCCGGCCTAGCGTCAGCTCGAGCTCCTTCCCGGAGTCCGCCAACAGCATCTCTTCGGTGAGAAGCAGCGCACCTGCTCCGCGCCTGATCTCGCCGCAGAGCTCACGCATTCCGGCAGTGACAACGCTCGCCATCCCCGCTTCCCCCAGGAGGTCGACCGTGCGCTCCGCGTCGCGGGAGCTCGGCATGAGCACGAGAACACGCCGCTCTTGCTCCGAAACGCTCATCAGCCTTGGTTGATGGGCGTTCTTGGAAGCGGAGCGGTCAAACTCTCGTACTGGGGCACACCCGTCATGATGCCGCGGAAATGGCGCAGCGGTTCGCCGACCGAAAATCCGGACTCGTCGATGACGAGTTGCCGGATGCTGCGCTCGTGTGGCCCCGTGCGTTTCTTGAAAACGCTGACGGCCTGTTGCATCTCGCCGCCGGTTTCGAAGTAGCGAAACAGAAGGACGGTATCCGCGAGGTAGCTCACGTCGATTTCTCCACTCGGAGCTCCCCCCCCGACCATGCCGTGCTGAGCGACGACGACGATGGTGACGATACCCTGTTGATTCAAAAAAGCGAAGAGCTCGTGCAGATGCGTCGTGAGGAAGTGCTCTTCCGGCATGGCGTTCAGATAGCCGTTCAGACTGTCGATCACGAGCACCTTGGCGCCCGCCGCGACGGCTCGCCTCACTTCGTGTGCGAACGCGCCCGGCGACATTTCGGCCGGGTCGATCTGCTGCACGTGCAGCGTCTTCTCTTTGACGAAGGCGCGAATGCCGCCGCGCTTTTGGGAGCAGAGCTTTTCGGAACGCTCCAAGAGCGTGTGCATGACCTCGTCGAAGATGTAGACGGACGCCCTCTTGCCGTGAACCAGCGCGTTCACCACGAACTGCATGGCAGCGGTGGATTTGCCGGCTCCCGCGGGGCCGAGCAATAGGGTGGTCGAGCCGGAGCTCAGCCCCCCGTCGAGCATCTCGTCCAGACCCGGCACGCCGCTCGCGTACGTTTCGTGCTGAAAATCTTCGTGATAGTCGCCCGCGACGAGCCGCGGATGTACGAGCATGGCGCCGGTGACGATCTCGTAATCGTGAAACCCCTCCCGAAAGTCCGACCCTCGCACCTTGGTCACGTGCAATCGCCGGCGCGCGCGCCCGTAAGAGGGTAGGTAGCGCTCGAGGACGAGATTTCCGCCCACCAGGCTCTCCGGCTGAAGCCCCTCGAACGCGCCGCTCCGGTCGTCGAGCAAGACAGCGGTCAGGCCGCGCTTGGCGAACAATTCTTTGAACGAGAGCAGGGTACGACGATACCGGAGCGCGTCGATCGAGAGCAGCCGGAGCTCCGACATGCCGTCGAACACGACGTGCTCGGGCGACACCCGGTCGATCTCCTCGACCAATCGCTTCGTGAGATCGAAGAGTTCGGTATCCGCCGGGTGAAATACGGAAGCCCGGCTCTCGAGCTCGAGGTCGGCGCCCGAACGCGATAGGTCGCAGATAGTCACTCCGTCGATCGACCAACCGTGAGAACGACAGGTGTTCTCCAAGTCGGCGCGCGTTTCGGTGAGCGAAACGTACAGACAGCGCTCGCCGCATCGAACTCGCTCCCGAACGAACTGAAGCGCGAGCGTCGTTTTCCCGGAGCCGGGATCGCCCTGCACGAGATAGAAACCATGACGCAGGAACCCACCCAAGAGAACGTCGTCGAGACCGGCGATTCCGGTGCTCACGTAAGATAGTGACGGGTTATCGCGCTGCACCCCTTCTCTTAACCTGAAGGCGACGCGAAGGCAGTGCATTTTCGGTGTGTGAGGCAGAACGCCCCTGCGGCACACCCGATGACTCGGTTCTACGGTACCCCGCGGCGTTCGCTGCCACGCGCCCTCGCTGCGCGCGCTCTCACTCGCCTTCGGAGAAACCAGCGAGGAACGCGTCGGCGAAGGGGTGATTCACGGTGCCGTACTCCGCCTCGCAAGCAAGAAAGCCGCTCACCGTCAGCAGGAGCGTGCTGTACGGGACCGAGTCTGGCGGCCGGTCGGACCAACCGTCGCGGCCAGCCCCCCAGCTCTCGACGGGAAGCACGACTTCGAACGGGTTCGCCCCCACACGCACGCCGACTCGCTGATCCGATAGGTGCTTCCCGTTGCCGCGAATGAGCAGTGTCGCCGGACCCGCGCATTTCGCCGACAAATGCACGACGCAGCGGAGCGGAGAATTCTCGACGTTCCACGCCGCACCCTCGGGGCCACCAGCACCCCAGGCCCGCAGTGATTGCAGGTCCTTGGTTTCGGCCATCGAGAAGCAATCGAACAGCGCCACCTTCACGAAGCGTTCCTTCGAATCGGCAGGCGGTTCGTCGCATGCCGGCGGCGGCACCGGCGCGAGCTCGAAGGACGTGGTCGCGGGAACCGACGGGCACGGCGACGGCTCGCGCGATGCCGCAGCCGCGGCGGGCGAGTGCGCCGGACCGCAGCTGACCGACGCGAACAGGACTAGAAGGCGCGCGAACGACATCGAAGATCGCCTACGAACCTAGCGTGCCGTTTCGAACGCCACAATCGAGCGGCTCGCCGCGCTCTCTTCGTCGCCCGAAGTCTCGAACGCCGGGCGGCTAGGGTGGATTCCACCACGCAGCACCCTTGTTCCGCATCGCAACCGCAGCGCGCTCGCGAAGCTCGGTAAGCTCGCTCGGCGACAGCGGCGTGAAGGCTTCGGCGGCAGCGAACGCGGCGTCCTGTTCGTTCGGAAAGCTCAGGCCGAGAAGCGCGACGTCCGGATCGCACGTCAGCGTGTAGCGCAAGCACTCGGGGACGCGCAGGCGCGGCAGAACGGCGTCCTCGTCGCGATCCGCGCCGCCGGAGCTCACCTTGCCGCGCGGGCGCGCCGCGAGCGGCCGGCCGTAGCCTTCGGTGTCGCCGAGCAGCTTGCCCGCGCCGAACGTCTTGAAGCACACCGTGCCGACTCCGTGCTTCTTCGCGAGCGGCAGCATCTCGTCGACGTAGCGGGCGTCGACGAACGCCCCGACGGGAAACATCACGACGTCGCAGAGCCCCGACGGAATCGCGTCGCGGAGCACGTCGGGGTGGTGGCTCGAGATCCCGCGAAATCGCGCCTTGCCGGCGTGCACGGCGTGTCCGAGCTCTTCGAAACGGCCGCCGGGCGCCGCCAGCGCTCGCCAAGACTCGAGCGTCGACACTCCGTGAAACACGAAGAGATCGGGCCTGAGACCGCCCAGCCGCTCCATGCTTCCCTCGAGCTGCTCGGCGACGGGTCGATCGAAATGATCGATCTTGTCGATCAAGAAGATTCCTTCGCGGCGTCCGGCGAGCGCCGCCCCGACGATGCGCTCGCTCAGGCCCTCCTCGTAGCTCGGCGCCGTATCGACGAGATTGAGCCCCGCATCGAGCGCACGCGACAGCGTCGCGACACAAGCCTCGAACGGCTGCGTCGCGTCCGCCAGATCGCCGGCACCGAGGCGCGTGGCGACGAACCCGGTTCGGCCGAGCTCACGGTACGGGGCGAATCGTCGGGTGACCATGGGGGGAAAGTAGCACCGGCGAGGGTTCGCGATCGCGGGTGGCGCGGGGAATCTTGCCCTGAGCAACAACGCCAATTGGCCCCGTAGCGCTTCAGTCCTTGCCTCGTTTCTCTTGCATGCGCGCGCGGGCGTCACGGGTGACGGCGCGCCAGCGCTTCTTCGCCTCGCTCCGAAGTCGAGCGTCGCTCCTCGCGAGCTTCTGCGCTCGTTCGCGGTCGAGCTTGCGCGCGTGCTCCAGGCGTTCGGGCGAGAGGGTGCCGTTCGCGAGGGCGGCGCGCACGGCGCAGCCGGGCTCGTTTTCGTGGCGGCAGTCTCCGAAGCGACAGTGCGTCGCGAGGTCGTCGACGTCGTCGAACCCGGTGCCTTCGAACGTGGCGCCGGGGCCGGCAAAGAGGGCGAGCTCGCGCATGCCGGGGGTGTCGATGAGCAGCCCGCCGCCCGGTAGAAGCTCGAGCTGCCGCTCGGTCGTCGTGTGACGGCCGCGCGCGTCGTCTTCGCGAATGCTCGCGGTGCGAAGGGCGAGCTCACCGAGGAGGCGATTCGTGAGGCTGGATTTCCCGACGCCCGACGAGCCGAGCAAGACGCCCGTCACGCCGGGTGCGAGGCGCGCGCGGAGCGCGTCCAAGCCCCGACCGGTCTCGGCGCTCACGACGAGCGTTTCGGCGCCGAAGAGCGCTGCTTCGAGCTCGCGTACGGCGTGTTCCGGCTCGCTCGCGAGGTCGGCCTTGTTCACGACGACGAGGGCCGGGATGCGGCTCTCGCGCGCGAGCGCGAGGTAACGCTCGACGCGCCGTGCGTTCAGCGACCGGCGCAGCACGTGCCGTCCGGCTTCGTCGGGCGCGAGCGCGCACACCACGAAACACAGATCGACGTTCGCCGCGAGCGTCTGAGCGCGCGAGGAGCCGTCGACGTCCGCGCGCCGGAGCACGCTCTGTCGCTCGAGGAGCTCGTGAATGCGCCCGACCGGCTCGGCGGGCTCGATGACGACCCAGTCGCCGACGGTCGGCCGCGCGTCGCTCGCGAGCGCGTGAGCGAGACGCCCGCGGAGCACGGCGCGCAGCGTGCTCGTACCGGTCGCGACGTCGTACTCGCCGCGGCGCTCGCACACGATGCGCCCGGCGAGCAGCCGAGGTTCGGGCGGCGCTTCGGCGAGACGAAGCAGGAATTGTTGGCGGAAAAACGGCGTGAGACCGAGCTCGTCGAGCTCGACGGAAAACGAAACCGACATGGATGTAGACCCCGAGAAAAGACCGATTCGGCGCGAAGGCGGAGCCTTGCGCGCGCTCAGAACGGCGAGCCTGGCGCGGGCGGCTCGGCGAGGGCCGAGCGCAGCCGCGGCGTCCGGGCCGTGTGTGGCTAGCGGTGCTCCGAGAAGGAGCGGGTATTCACTTCGGCGGCAATCATGGAAGGGCTCCTTTCCGGGCTCGGGTCTCGCGAAAGCGAGAGACCGGATTCTGCCACGTCGTCCGCCCGCGTCAATCGGCGCGCAACACCCAGACGAGGCCGAGCAAACTGAGCGCGAGGACCACGAGCGCCAACAGGGCCACCGCCACGTCCGCGGTGCGCAGGCCCCCGCGCCGGCGCGAGGGGGCCAAGGCGCGTTCTGGAACGTTCGCGATCGGCGCGGCCCCGCCTCGCGCAGCGGGCACGGGGGCGGGGGCCGGTTCGCTCGCGCCGACGGGAG
The DNA here is from genome assembly GCA_036374535.1 of Polyangiaceae bacterium. Taxonomy (GTDB): domain Bacteria; phylum Myxococcota_A; class Polyangia; order Polyangiales; family Polyangiaceae; genus PMG-095. The sequence goes on along the minus strand of DASUTR010000743.1, from coordinate 3,168 downwards.
GCTCGACGATTTCGTCGGAGCGCATCGCCTCGTCGGCGCTCGCCTCGAGCTCGGCGAGGGCGAGCGCCAGCGGGTCCTCGAGTACGAGCTCGGTGTCGCCGATGGAGAGCGTCGCGCCCGCGGGCCACGGCGTGTCCTTCTTCGCTTCGAGCTTCTTCTTGCCGAGCGACGTGCCGTTCTTCGAGCCGAGCTCGCGAACGCAGACCGCGTCACCGCGCCGAAAAACCTCGACGTGCCGGCGCGACGCGTCCTTGTCCGCGATGGAGAGATCCGCGTCCGGAGCGCGGCCGATGACGTAGATTTTCTCGAAGTCCGAGACGAAGAACTCTTTGCCCTGCTCCGCGCCCTTCGTCACGACGACGCGCGCGCTCACGCGTTCCCCCTGCGCGGCGAGCGCGCTCTCGACGAGCCGGAGCGCGATCTCGCGCGTCGTCGCCTGCGGGTTCGCGGTCGCGAGCGCCTGCTCCACTTCGAGCTCGAGCCAGACGCGTCCTACGCGCACGAGCTCGCCGCTCTGAACGACGCGGGGGGCGTGCGGCGACAGCCGAACGCCGCCGACGAACGTGCCGTTCGTGCTGCCCTCGTCGACGAGGACGTAGTCGCTGCCGCGCTGGCGGATCGAAGCGTGCCGATGGCTCACGCTGGGATCGGGCAGGCGCACCTCGGAGCCCTCGCCGCGCCCGACGACGATGCGCGGGGCGTCGAAGGTAATGGACGCGGGCTTTTCGAGATCGCCCGAGCGGATCAGCACTTTGAGCGCCATGCGCGCTACGCGTCTCCTCGCGTCAACGGCTCCGCCCGATCTCGGAGAGGGCAAAAGCGTAAGCGTCGGCGCGCTCTTCGACGAGGGATTTCACCTTGTCCGCGCCGCCGTGGCCCGAATTCGCCTCGACGCGGATGAGCGTGTTGCCGCCCGCTCCGGCGTGTTGGACGAGCGCTCCGAATTTGCGCGCGTGCATCGGGTCGACGCGGTCGTCGCTGTCGGCCGTGAGCAGCAACAGGCTCGGGTAGCGCGTGCCCGGCTTCACGCGATGGTACGGCGAATAGCCGTAGAGCACCTTGAAGTCGTCGGGATTGTCGGCGGACCCGTACTCTTCGATCCACGTCTTGCCCGAGCCGAAGAGGTGGTAGCGCACCATGTCGAGCAGCGGCACCCCGCACAACACGGCGCCGAACAGCTCCGGCCTTTGGGTCATCGCCGCGCCCACCAAAAGACCGCCGTTCGAGCGCCCGTGGATCACGAGCTTGTCCGGCTTCGTGTAGCCCTTCTGGATCAAGAACTCGGCCGAGGCGATGAAGTCGTCGAACACGTTCTGCTTGTTGTGGCGCATGCCCGCGCGGTGCCACGTCTCTCCGTATTCGCCGCCGCCGCGAAGATTGGCGACCGCGTAGACGCCGCCGTGCTCGAGCCACGGAAACGCCATGGTCGAGAATTTAGGCCCCACGGTGACCGAAAATCCTCCGTAGCCGTTGAGAATCACGGGCGCCCGCCCGTCGAGCGGCAGATCCTTCGGCGCGAGCACGAACATCGGCACTTTCGTGCCGTCGCGCGACGTCGCGAACACCTGCGTCGTCGTGAAGCGCGAGGCATCGACGGGCACCGACATTCGATGCACGAGCTCCGTCTTCGCGGTCTTCATGGAGATCCGGTGGATCTCGGGGGGAACGACCAGCGACTCGAACGTGAAGTACGCCTCGTCGTCGTCCTCGCGTCCCATGATTTGCGACGCGTAGCCGGGCGCCGGGAGCTTCACGTCGTAGGCCTTCTTGCCGTCGAGCTCGAAGACCTCCACCGCGCTCGCGACGTCCTTGATGTACGTGACGGCGAGGCGGCGCCCGACGACGTTGGCGGTGTCGATGGCCGCGTCTTTGCGCTCGGGAAGGATCTCTTTCCAGTTCTCGCGCGCCGGCTTCTTCGGATCGACCTCGAGCACGCGGTAGTTCGGGGCGCCGTCGTCGGTGAAGACGAAGATGCGATCGCCCGCGGTCTGCACGAAGTAGATGTTCTTCCGGCCGGCGACGAGCGTGGTCCAGGGCGCGTCCGCGCCGGCCTTCGTGTCCCGGAAGTAGACGTCCGTCGCGACCCAGCCGTACTGCACCGTCGCGAAGAGCCAGCGTCCGTTCTTCGAGAGATTGACGCTGTGGAACGTGGTCGGGTTCTTCGTCGGCTCGCGCACGACGGGATCCTTCTCGGGATCGTTGCCGAGCTCGTGGTAGCGAATCGCCGCGAGGCCCGGTCTGTCGGCGACCGTGACGCCGTTTCCGAGCGGCGGAACGCGCACGTAGTAAAAGCCCGTGCCGCGCGGGTTCCATTCGACGGTCCACGCGTACTTCGCGCCCGGGATCTTCTCGAACTTCTTGCCCGTCGCGACCTCGACGATTTCGAGCTCGGCCTCGTCGGAGTTGTTCTTCTTCACGCCGTAGGCGAGGTAGCGGCCGTCGTGGCTCGGACTCCACACGCCGAGCGAGATGCTGCCGTCGGGCGACCACTGGTTCGGATCGAGCAGCACCTTGGGCTCGCCCTTGTCGCCGTCGCGGTAGTAGAGCGCTTCCTTCTCGCTCGTCTTTTCTTTGCGCTCCCAGAAGTAGCGCTTGCCGCGCTTCACGGGCGCATGCACGCGCTCGACGTAATAGAGCTCGTGGAACCTTCGTACGAGCCCGGGGCGTTCGGGGAGCGCGTCGAGCGACTTTCGCGCGTAGGCGCCCTGCTTTTCGAGCCAGTCCTTGACCTCGGGCGAGCTCCCGTCCTCGAGCCAGCGGTAGGGGTCGCTCACCGCGACGCCATGGAGCTTCTCGACCGTTTCGCCTCGGCGCGTGGGCGGGTAGTCGCGGCCGGTGGCGGCGGTCGTTGCGGGCGCGGCCGACGCGGTGGGCGGAGCGGTCGTCGCAGCGCGCGGAGCGGGGGCCGGCTCCCCGGCGCAGCCGAGGGCAAGGGAGATCCCGAGCGCCAGAAAGATGATCCTCATGTAAGCGTGGCTCCTACAGCGGTTTGTTGGAGAATAGGCGCCCGGAGGGCTCGCGCGCCGGGCGCAGGAATGCGATACACTGAGAACGCTCGTGTTGCGAAGAAGGCTTGGTTTCGGGGGTGCATCGGCGCTCAGCGTCACGCTGGGCATCGCCCTCGGCATCGCCTGCAGCGTTTACGACGAGAGCTTGCTCACGGGCGGC
>DASUTR010000742.1:0-4432 GCA_036374535.1 Polyangiaceae bacterium | reverse complement strand
GCGGCTACAGAAGGGGCACTCGAAATCGCTGAATTCGACGACGGTGACGGGTGCGAGCGGATCGCCCCACTGCGGATCGGCGTCCGTGACGGGCACGGGCGCCGCGGCGTGCCCGGACGTCGAAAGGCCGTTCGTGCTCGTCACGAAGACCGGCGCCGGTTCCGCCCCGAGAATCGAAGGAGCGGCGGGAGGCTTCGACCCCTCCGCCGCGCGGGGGGGACTTCCGCAACCGAACACGGCGAGCGCGAACAAAACGGCGAACAACCGTCGAAGCATCCGGCGAGCGTACGCCCATGTGCGCGGAATGGTAGGGACTTCCGTGGACGCGCGCGCTTTCGCGAGAGCCCGGGTGACACCCGGAAAAGGAGCGCTAGCTTTGCGGGTCCATGGCGAGCCCCGCTTTCGAGCCCGACCCGCTCTCGCTGCTCCACCCGGCCGTCGCGACCTGGTTTCGCGAGCGCTTCGGCGAGCCGACGGTCGCCCAGGCCCGCGCGTGGCCGGAGGCGCACGCCGGAAGAAACGTGCTGCTCGCGGCACCGACCGGGTCGGGGAAGACGCTCGCCGCCTTTCTCGCGGCCATCGACGCCCTCGTCCGCGAGGGGACGAGCCGGGGCCCGCTGCCCGACGAGACCCGAGTTCTCTACGTCTCGCCGCTGCGCGCGCTGTCGAACGACGTGGAAAAAAATCTGCTCGTGCCGATCGCCGGCATCCGCCAGGTGCTCGAGCGCGAAAAGGCCTCGCCGTTCGAGATCCGCACGGCGGTGCGGACGGGCGACACGCCGGCCAAGGAGCGCACGCGCGCGAGCGGCAAGCCGCCGCACCTCTTCGTGACCACGCCGGAGTCGCTCTTCATCATGCTCACGTCCGAGGGTGGACGAAAGATGCTGTCGACCGTTCGCACGATCATCGTCGACGAAATCCACGCTCTCGTGGCGGACAAGCGCGGCAGTCACCTCGCCCTCTCGCTCGAGCGGCTCGACGTTCTCGTGGGCCGGCGCGTGCAGCGCATCGGGCTTTCCGCGACGCAGAAGCCCATCGAAACGGTCGCGCGCTTTCTCGTGGGCGCACGCTGCGTGGCGGCCGACGGCGCCGTCGATTGCGCCATCATCGACACGGGCCACGTGCGTGCGCGCGACCTCGCGATCGAGCTTCCGAGCTCGCCGCTCGAGACGGTGATGAGCGGCGAAGTCTGGGAGGAGGTGTACGATCGCATCACGGCGCTGGTGCGGGCGCACCGGACGACCCTGGTTTTCGTCAATACGCGAAGGCTCTGCGAACGCCTCGCGAAGAACCTCTCGGATCGTTTGGGCAAGGAGCGCATCACGTCGCACCACGGGTCGCTTTCGCGCGAGCACCGGCTCGACGCCGAGCAGCGGCTCAAGTCCGGCGCCCTCAGCGCGATCGTCGCCACGGCCTCGCTCGAGCTCGGCATCGACGTGGGCGACGTCGACCTCGTGATTCAAGTCGGCGGCACGCGCTCGATCGCGGCGTTCGTGCAGCGCGTCGGACGCTCCGGCCACCACCTGAAAGGCGTACCGAAGGGACGCCTGTTCCCGCTCTCGCGCGACGAGCTCGTCGAAGGGGCGGCGCTGCTCGACGCAATCCGGCGCGGCGAGCTCGACGAGGTGCGCATTCCGGAGGCGCCGCTCGACATCGTCGCGCAGCAGATCGTCGCGGCGACCGCCGCCGAGGGCGAATGGAGCGAGGACGCGCTGTTCGAGCTCGTGCGCGGGGCGTGGCCGTACCGCGGCCTTTCACGCAAGTCGTTCGACGACGTGACGCTGATGCTGGCGCGCGGTTTCGTGACGCAGCGCGGGCGGCGCGGCGCCCATCTTCATCGAGATCCCGTCGAGAAGAAGCTGCGTCCGCGCCGAGGGGCCCGGCTCGCCGCCATCACCTCGGGCGGCGCGATCCCCGACGTCGCCGACTACGACGTCGTCCTCGAGCCCGAGGGCACGCGCGTCGGCTCCATCAACGAGGATTTCGCCATCGAAAGCATGGCCGGCGACATCTTCCAGCTCGGCAACACGAGCTACGTCATCCGGCGCGTCGAACCGGGTAAGGTGCGCGTCGAAGACGCGCGTGGCGCGCCGCCCACGCTGCCGTTCTGGCTCGGCGAAGCTCCGGCCCGCACGACGGAGCTCTCGCGAGCGCTGTCGCGGTTGCGCGAAGACGTCGCCGGACGCCTCGCGAGGGAAGACGGCGAAGCGGGTGCGTGCGCCTACCTCACGGGCGAGGTGGGACTTTCCGCCGAGGCGGCGCGGGACATCACGGACTACGTGGCGGCGGCTCGGAAGACCCTCGGCGCCGTACCCACGGATCGGCGCTTCATCATCGAGCGCTTTTTCGACGAGACGGGCGGGATGCACCTCGTCGTCCACGCGCCGCTCGGTGCGCGCATCAACCGCGCCTGGGGGCTCGCGCTCAGGAAATCGTTCTGCAGGAAGTTCGATTTCGAGCTCCAGGCGGCCGCCAACGAAGACGCCATCATCCTGTCGCTCGGTCCCACCCATTCGTTCGCGGTGGACGAGGTCTGGAGCTTCTTGAAGAGCAAGACCGCGTACGACGTGCTCGTTCAGGCGCTGCTCGTCGCGCCCATGTTCAACACGCGCTGGCGCTGGAACGTGCAGCGCGCGCTCGCCGTGCTGCGCTTCCGCGGCGGCCGAAAAGTGCTCCCGCGCTTCCTGCGCATGGGTGCCGACGATCTCTTGACGCTGTGTTTCCCCGAGCAGGTCGCCTGCGTCGAAAACGTCGTCGGCGATCGCGAGATCCCCGATCATCCGCTCGTCGTGCAGACCATCACCGATTGCAACACCGAAGCGATGGACGCCGAGGGCCTGCTCGACGTGCTCCGCCGCATCGAAAATCGCGAGGTCGAGCTCCTGGCGCGTGACGTCACCGAGCCCTCGCCGCTCGCCGCCGGCATTCTCACGGCGAAGCCTTACGCGTTTCTCGACGACGCGCCGCTCGAAGAACGCCGCACGCAGGCGGTGCTGAGCCGGCGCTGGCTCGATCCGAGCCAGGCGAAGGATCTCGGCGCGCTCGATCCCGACGCGATCGCGCGCGTCACGGCCGAAGCATGGCCCGAAGCCCGGGACACCGACGAGCTCGCCGACGCCCTCAGCGTGCTCGGCTACGTGACGCGAGCCGAGGGCGAGCGCTCGGGCTGGCAAGCGCACTTCGCGGCGCTTCGCGACGGCCGGCGCGCCGCGGAGCTCGACGTCGCGGGCGGGCTCTGGATCGCCGCGGACCGCCTCGCCGAGCTCGTGGCCATTCACCCGGGCGCGCCGGCGCGGCCGCGCCTCGAGGTCGTGCCGGAGCGCGCGGAGCCGTGGACGCGGGAAGACGCGCTACGCGAAGTGCTGCGCTCGCGCATGGAGGGACTCGGTCCCGTGACGCTCGGCGAAGTCGCCGCGTCCCTCGGCGCGAGCGAAGGCGACGTCGAGGTCGCGTTCGCCGCGCTCGAAGCGCAAGGCTCGCTCTTCCGCGGAACTTTCCGCCCGAACGCTCGGAGCGCCGAGTGGTGCGAGCGGCGACTACTCGCCCGCATCCACCGCGCGACCGTCGATCGGCTCCGCGCCGAGATCGAACCGGTGACCCAACAGGATTTCGTGCGATTCCTCTGCGAATGGCAGCGCGTCGCGCCGGGAACGCAGAGCGCCGGACCGAGCGGCGTCGAAGCCGTGGTCGAGCTGCTCGAGGGCTTCGAAGCGCCCGCGAGCGCCTGGGAGACGGACATCTTGCCGGCGCGGGTCGACGCGTACGAGCCGAGCTCGCTCGACGCGTTGTGTCTCGCCGGCAAGACGAGCTGGCTGCGCCGCACGCCGAGTCGCTCGGGCGCGGGCCCGGTGCGTTCGACGCCCATCGCGCTCGTTCCGCGCAGCGCGGTGAAACGCTGGCTCGCCTTGTCGGATCACGCCGACGCCGAGGCGCTTTCGGAAGACGCCGCGCGGCTCTACGCCGTGCTCGAGCGCTCGGGCGCGTCGTTCTTCGACGACCTCGTCTCGGGTTCCGGACTCGTGCCAGCAGAAGCCGAGTCCGCGCTCGGCGAGCTCGTCTCGCGCGGGCTCGTCGGCTCCGACGGCTGGAGCGGGCTCCGCGCGATGCTGGTTCCGTCGAGCCGGCGCCGGGAGCCGAGCTCGTGGCGGCGGCACGCCCAGGCGCCGGCCTTCCGCCTGGAAGCCGCGGGACGCTGGACGCTGCTCGGCCGCGACGTTCCGGGGCCGCTCGGCGAAGAAGACACGGAAGCCGTCGCCCGAGCGCTGCTCCGCCGCTGGGGCGTGGTGTTCCGGCGCGTCATCGATCGCGAAGGAACGTTGCCGCCGTACCGCGACCTCTTGCGCGCCTACCGCCGCATGGAGGGCCGCGGGGAGATCCGCGGCGGGCGCTTCGTCTCGGGATTCGCGGGAGAGCAGTACGCGCTCCCCGAGGC
>DASUTR010000741.1:0-3506 GCA_036374535.1 Polyangiaceae bacterium | reverse complement strand
CTTCGAAATCTACGACACGACCGTCGACGTGCGCTGCTACGGCGCGGACGGCTCGCCCCGCGACACGGGATTCCGAGTGTTCTTCGGCGACGAGGGCTTCACGTCCCAGGGCGGCTGGGAGGGCGGCATGCGCTACGGGTGGACGAACTTCACGTCCGAAACGTCCGGTTCCGGGTGCCAGACGTATCCCGAGCTCCTTGGAAACAGCGAGCACGAGACGCCGGAGACTCTGTTCCCCGGGCTGCCCGTCGAAGTGTGCCGCACGGGGCTCGGTGCGTACGACGTGAACTTCGCAGAACAGATCACGCCGTACTCCATCGACGCGGTCGCGCCCGTGGTTTCGTCGCTCGCGCCGGGCGGCGCGTACTGCAACGTCGGTCGCGTCGATTGCGGAGCACATCAAACGACGTGCGCTCGCCCCGACGCGCCCGAGAACGCGCGCCTGACCGTGGTGTGCTTCGATCCGTCGGGCAATCCCGCGGATTCGGCCTGGACGCTCAACATGACGTACTGAGCCGGGGCGTTTGCTAGGCTCCGCCCCGTGACGCTCGCGCAGCGGCTGCTCCTCGCCATAGCGGCCGTGACGATCGCGACCACGGCGACGGCGGGCTTCTTCTTTCGCCAGGCCTGGCGGGAAACCGAAGAGCGCCGCTTTCGCACGGACTATCGGGCCGTCGTCGCGCGGCTCGGGCCGCAGCTTGCCGAGGGAGCGCGCGACGTCGAGACGCTCGTGGGGTTCTTGTGCGAGAACGATACGACCGTCGACGGGGCGCTCGTCGCGCTCAGAAACGGCACGCTCGACGAACGGCGGCTCGGGTTGCGCCTGCTCGTGCCCAAGCTCGCACAAGCGCACCGGCTCGACGAGCTCGTGCTGCTCACGAACACGGGCGACGTGCTCGGCGCGCACGACGCGGCGGTGGTCGGGCGTCGCGACCGCGCGCTCGCGACGCGCGTGCTGCGCGGCGGCAAGGCGACGCTACGCGAAGCGCCCACGCTCGCCTTCGAGTACGCGTGCCAGCATCGCGACGCCGCCCAGGGCGACCGCACGTGGGTGGGCCTCTACGCCGCGCGGCACGTCGATACGTTGCTCGAGCGCGTCGGCAAGTCCGCCGGCGTGAAACTCTCGCGTCACGAACCCGCGCCGGTCGCGACCGAGCTTTCCGAAGCGATCGGCATCGAAGAGCTGCCGGGCGTGAAGCTCTGGGCGTCGCGCTCCCGGAGCCCCGTGCTCGAGGCGCTCGGCACGCTCGATACGACGCTGTTCTTGATCGGCGGCTCGGCGCTCGCGGGCGCGATCGTCGTCGCGCTGCTCGCTTCGCGCGGGCTCGCGCGGCCCATCGTCGAGATGTCGCGCCAGGCGCGCGAGGTCGTGCACGGCGAGCCGAAGCCCGTGCAGGGCGGCGGCGGGCGGGAGCTCGAAGAGTTCGCCGAGGTCTACAACCGCGCCATCCTGGATCTCGCCCAGCTCCGCAAGCGTCTCGCGGCCGCCGAGCGCATCGCCGCACGCCGCGAGATTGCTCGCCGCGTCGCCCACGAGATCAAAAATCCGCTCGCGCCCATCCGGGCCGCGGTCGAAACGCTGCGACGACTGCGCGCTCGCGCCGACCCCGCGTTCGACGACTACTTCGACGAGGCGACGCGCACCGTGCTCGACGAAGTCGCGCGCATCAGCACCATCGTGAGCGAGTTCACGCGCTTCGCGCGCCTGCCGCCGCCGCGTCCCGCTCCGATGGACCTCGTCGAGACCGCGCGCTCGGTCGTGAATCTGCACGCGTCGAGCGGTGCCGAGCTCGTGCTCGACGCCGATGGGAAGCTCGAGCTCGTCGCCGATCGAGACCAGATGGTTCAGGTGCTGACGAACCTCGTACAGAACGCGCTCGACGCGGTGCGCGGCCGCTCGGCGCCGCGCGTGACGGTGGAAGTGAAACGACGGGGCGACCGCGCGCGCCTCGTCGTGCGCGACAACGGGCCTGGTTTCAGCCCCGAGGTGCGCGAGCACCTGTTCGAGCCTTATCTAACCACGAAGCCGGACGGAACCGGCCTCGGCCTCGCCATCGTGCAGCGGATCGTGGTCGAACACGGAGGCGACATCGCGCTTTCCGACGAACCCGGGCCCGGAGCCGCGCTCGTCGTCGATCTGCCCGTTTCCGGCCCGCCGACGGCGCCGGAGCGGGACGCACCGCCGTCTTCCTCCTACGGCTGACGAATTCTTATCTCTTGTTAGCTCGGCCCCGGGCTGAGTACCCTTTTGCCTCGGCTCGAAGGGACATGGACAAGCTTTCCCAGCGACAGCTCATCGGGATCCTGATCGTCGTCGTGGCGGCAGCGGTCGCCGCCGCGGTCGGCGGCTTCACGCCCCCGCAACTCGGTCTCCTCGCGCTCGTGGCGGTCGCGGCGATCTTCGCGATCACCCAGAGCGGCGGCGCCGGCGGCGTGTCTCGCGACACGCTCGAACGCCTGCGCACCGCCGTACGACGGATCGGTGAGGGGCGTCACCCGGACGCGCCGCCCGGTGTCGCCGAAGAGGTGCGCCGCGTTTACGAAGCGCTCGGCGAGCTTTCCGAGACGCACGCGACGGTGCTCGCCGCGGGCGCGCGCGATCGCCAGGTCGCCGAGCAGGCGGCGGTCGATCTGATGGGCGCGCTGAAGATGCTGCACGACGGCGTCTCGATCCAGGCGAACGCGACCGAGGAGACGTCGCGCTACGTGCGCGAGACGGCCGAGTCGCTCCGCGCCATCGGACAGAACGTCGAGGTGCTTGCCGCGAGCGCCGAAGAATCCGGCTCTTCGATCATGCAGATGACGGCGTCGAACGAGACGGTCGCCGAGAACATCGTCGAGCTCGCCTCGAGCGTCCGTGAAACCGTCGCATCCATCGAGGAAATGGCGTACTCGATCAAAGAAGTCGCCAAGAACGTGGACGCTCTCTCGCTCACGGCCGAGGAAACCAGCTCGAGCATGAACGAGATGGACGTGTCCATCGACCAAGTGCAGTCGAACGCCAACGAAACGGCGCGTCTGTCGGAAGAAGTGGCGCAAGACGCCGAGCGCGGCGCCGAAGCGATCCTGAAGACGATCGGCGAAATCTACCGCATCAAGGAGAGCAGCCAGGAAGCGGTGAGCGTGATCTCGAACCTGGGCTCGCGCATCGACGCCATCGGGCAGATCCTGAACGTCATCGACGACGTCGCCGAGCAGACGAACCTGCTCGCGCTGAACGCCGCCATCATCGCGGCGCAGGCCGGCGAGCACGGCAAGGGCTTCGCGGTCGTCGCCGACGAGATCAAGGACCTCGCCGAGCGGGCCGGCGGCAGCACGAAGGAGATCGCCGAGCTCATCAAGACGATCCAGGCCGAGTCGAAGAACGCGATCGCCGCCGTCGAGCGCGGCGCGCACAACGTCGACCGCGGCGTCGAGGTCTCGAACGAAGCCGAGCGAGCCCTCAAGAAGATTCTGGAGAGCTCGCAGAAGAGCACCAACATGGTGCGCGCCATCGCCCGCGCCAC
>DASUTR010000740.1:0-4846 GCA_036374535.1 Polyangiaceae bacterium | reverse complement strand
AGATTAGCTTGGCGGTGAAAGAGCTTTCGGTGTCGTTGGTTCCGACCACATAAAAGCCAGTCGTCTGATTGTTCGTAACCCCCCGGAGAATGATGGCTGTGAACCGCACTAAGATGTCCTTCTCCGCGATCACGATGGCGTTGGCAGTGGACGGGTTCGTGGTCTTCAGCGTGCCGTAGAAAGACCAGCTCTGGACGGTCAGCGACTTCTTGATCTCGACGGTGTCATTGATGGTGAACTCCTGGTGGTTCAGCCCAACGACGATGGTGTCGTTGCTCCCTAGCGTTCCGGACCTTGTGCAGCCGCTTTGGGCGGTACCCGTATTGATCCACTCGACTGCTTTGGCGAACGAACAGGTCGGATTGAGGGTAATCGTAGCGCCGAGTGCTGATGGGGTGAGCAGCGCTGACATGAACAATACAGCGAGACTCGGGCAGAGCTTTTTAGCCATTGGAGTGGTTCCTTTCGAGCGCAGAACGACTCCACGCCCACCTGAGTCGAGAATACTCGCGTGCTTGCGCACGTCAACGCGGAAACGCGGGTATGCGAAACGGATTCAGGAGGTACTCAAAGGGGCGTGGTGCCACCGGCGCACCTCGCTTCGATACGGGGCAATCCACACCGTGAGAACGGGCCGAGACGCAGCTCGAGCCGCGACGTGAAGAGGTCGTCAACGTTGGGGGGAGCGCTGGAAAACGGCAGTAGGAGGCCGTGCGTCCTGCGGTGTTCCACCGCTCGAAGGGCTCGTCGATCCGGTGACGCGGTGATTCGGAGTCGCCGTTCGCGTGTCCCGAAGTGTCGTGCGTGGAGTGAGTCTACGATAGCGAGCGTTTCGTCGACTACGTCGCGTGCCAAGCGCAGAAAAGCTGCGAAGCATTTCTCGCAACCGACGACGACTGCTTCGAGAGCGCGGGCGGGCCGCTGACGGCCGAGATGCTGGCGTTCGTCGGTTACTGCGAAGACCGGCTCGAGGAATGTGCTCCGAGCTTCAGCGACGACCTCTGCGCCGTCGTGTCGCCCTTGATTCGGCGCAGCATTTTCTGCGGTGTGGACGCCTGTCTCCGCGGTCCGTGCGACGCGGTCCCTGCGTGCCTCGAGCTGGCTCCCGCCGCCATTCCGGACTGTTGGTGAGACGCGGCCGGCCGGCGCCCGATTTCATTCCACTCTGACGGAAACGCCTTGCCCGACCCACTGCGGGGGGATCGCCAAAAGTGTATCCTTTGCGCTGAGCTACCACTCGAAAAATTCACAATCATGAGAACATCGCCCTCCCGCGCTCTAGTTGCCTTCACCTTCTTGGGTCTTTCCGGAATCGCCTGCGGCACCGCCGAGCCGGAGGGTGACGCCGGGGTCACCGGAGGCTCGGGCGGGACCACCGGGGGAACCAGCGGCGCTTCGCCGACCGGCGGCACGGCCACGGGTGGTACCGGTACCGGTGGCACGGCCACGGGCGGAAGCAGCGGTTCGGTAGCGACGGGCGGCACCAGCACGGGCGGAACGGTCGCAACGGGCGGAACGGCGACCGGTGGAACCGGCGGAAGCGTCGGCGGCGCAGGCCAATCCGGTAGCGGCGGGAGCGCCACGGGCGGAAGCGTGACCGGTGGCACCGGCGGGGGCGGAATGGGTGGCGGCGGGACTGCCGGAACCGGTGCCGGCGGCAGCGGAGGCAAGGGCGGGAGCGGCGGCGTCAGCGGTAGCGGTAGCGGCGGTAAGGGCGGAAGCGGTGGTGGTGGCCCGGTGGACCCGAGCCCGGGTTGCAGCAAAGGCGGCGGCCGCCCGGCGAACGGCGACGTGAGCGTCGCGAACGTCTCTCGCTACATGTTCCCGACCTCGTACAACGGGACGACGCCGTTTCCGTTGCTCATCGCGCTTCACGCGTGTGGGAATCCGAACAGCCAGTTCGTCAACATGACGAACAACACGGGCTTCGCGACCGAGTATGTTCGTTCGTTCCCGAATACGCCGGACAGCATGCAGTGCTGGAACACCTACAGTACCGGCGTCGCCCGTATCAAGCAGCAGTACGACGAGGTGATGAACAACTACTGCATCGATCGGAACCGTGTGTTCGCGACGGGCCACAGCTCCGGAGCGCAGATGCTCGTGAAAATTTTGGCGCAGCGCACCGACGCCGAGTATTTGAAGCTCAAAGGCGTCGCGCCCGTCGCCGCCGATCCGTTCGATGTGGCGGTGCCGATGCCGGTCATGTTGATCCAGAGCCCGCAAGACAACCAGCGCGGCAATGGGTCGGCCGCCAACACCATCGCGAAATTTCGCACGTCGAACATGTGTATGAGCACGTCGACCCCGTATACGCCGGTGATGTCGTGCAACAGCTCCGACGGCGGCGGCGCGGTGAACCCCGGCTGCATCAGCTATGCAGGCTGCACGGTGCCGACGATTTGGTGCTCCCACAACGATCCGAGCTACAGCGGCACGCACCACGGCGTTCCGTGCTTCGGGATCAAGGCGATGTACGACTTCTTCGCGACCCTGCGGTAGCCGAGCGGTATCACCGGCCCGCGCCGGGCGAAAAAAACCAGCTCAGCCACTCGCTCACGACCTCGAGCCGAGTCTTGTTCACGAGGTAGACGCGCGTTCGGCCGCGCTTTTCGTGGCGGAGTAGCCCGGCGTTCTCGAGAACGCGCAAATGGCGTGTCGTGGTCGGCCACTTGTGCGCGAAGCGACCGGCGATCGCTCCGGCGGTGGCCTCACCGCGAAAGTGGATCGTCATGAGGATCTGTCGCCGCGCCGGGTGCGCCAGCGCGGCGACGGCGGCGTCGAGCGCCGCCAACTTCTCGTCTGCCGTTTCGGTCAGAGCGGCTCGACCTCGCAGATCGTCAGCTCTTCGAGCACCGGGCCCATGGGCTCCCACACTGCCATGACCTCCGGCGTTTGGTGCGCGGTGTCGCTGGCGTTGCCGTCCTTCCAGACGAAGTACTCGATGAACTGCTCGCGCTGCTTGCGAATATCGTACGCCTTCCACAAGCGAAACGGTTCGCTCGTGACGAGGCCGACTTTGCGGAGCGCCGGTTCGTGCTTCTTCACGAGCGCCAAAAGCTCCGCCTCTCTCCCTTTCTTCGGAACGTACGTGACGATGTTCGTGACGGGCGCCTGGGGATTTTCGCGTGGTCGCTGCTGATGTTGCTCGCTCATGACCTAATACTTAGCCGATTCGCTCAATGATTTCCGCTTAATTTTAGCGAATTGGCTAAATATTAAAGGATAATAAAATCAAGGACCTATGGTGGACAGGCTCCGTGCGGCACATCCTGACGCGGTGGGATTCCGCGCGGCGCCCGGTTCCTTCCTGCCGAGTGCAAGACCCCGGATGGTTGCGATGCGCGGCGCCCGCGAGTCGAGCACGGAGCGATGGCACGTTGGCAACGTCATCTGCCTCGCATCAAGTCCGATCTCTGCCACGTCGCGCCCGACGAGTGACGCGCATCGTCGCGGCTCGACCTCGTGGGACGAGGTCTGGCACGCTAGCCGCTCATGGTGTCGGTGTGGTCGGTGCCGTCGTTCGTCGCCGCGATGCTCGCGGCGCCGCCCGTCGTGCTCGAAAGTGCGCCCGATTGTCCGAGCTCGGCGGCAATTTCGCGCGAGCTCGAGCGCATCGTCGCGGCGCCCGCCGGAACCCAGGCGACGGACACGGCGCTCGTCGCCGCCGAGGGTTCGGAGCTTCGCATCGTGCTGGCGACGAAAGACGGCGCGCTGCTCGGCGAGCGCCGTCTCTCCGCGGAGGGCACGTGCGACGAACGCGCGCGCTCCGTCGCCGTGGTCCTCGGCGCGTGGATCGCGACGGCCCATCCGGAATACCTGAGTCCGCTGCCAGCCGAGCAACCTGAAATTCCTGAGGAGCCCGCAGAGCCGAGCCCGCCTCCCGATCTTTCTCTGCCGCCCCCCGCGGTTCCGGCTCCCGCGGTCGAGGTGCCACGTCGCGTGCCCCCCGCTCGCCTCGTTCCAGCGCCGCACGTCGCGTGGCGGTTCCACGCGGCGTTTGCGTTGGGCGTCGAGCTCTCGGACGCCGGGCTCATGCCGGCGGCGGACGTTTCGTCGCGCTACGCACCCGAGGCGAGCGGTTTCGGATTGGCGGCGTTCGCCCTGCTCGCCGGTCCGGAGGTCCGCGACGTGGGAGAGGGTCGCGTGCGATCGTTTCGCTGGCCTCTCGGCGTGGGCGGCCTCGGGCGACTGCAACATGGGGATGTCGCGGTCGAGCTCGAGGCGGGCGCGATGCTCGGATGGCTGAGCTTGAAGGGCGAAGGCTTCTCGACGAACGGCACGGCTACGGACGTCCAAGGAGGCATCCACGGCGGCGTCCGCGCCGGGTTCGGCTCCGGCTCCGGTGTCGTGCGACCCTTCGCCGCGGCGCGGCTTCTGGCATGGCTCGGCCAGGTGACCGCGAGCGCGGAGCTACCGGACGCGGAGGCCGATTTGCCGGTCTTGGAGGGCGTTTTCCTTCTGGGAGTGGGGTTTGCCCTGTGAATCGTGCGCGAGCCTCCTCCGCGTGTAAGGAAATCGTCGCTCGGCACACGAACGGTTCAATGGGTACTCATTGGGTTCAGGGTTCGGAGCTCGGGGTGGTTGCCGTGACGCTCGGTCTCGCTTTCGGATGCGGGGGCAAATACGACGTCGGAACTGGGGAGACGGGCGGGCAGGCGGGGGAGGCGGGTGCCGGCGACCCGGGTGCCGGAGGCTCGAGCGCGAGCGGGCGCGGAGGCCAGCCGGGGCGGGGCGGCGCGACCGCGACCGGAGGCACGACGTCCGGCGCGTCCCCGGGCGGTACGTCGGCGGGCGGCGCGGCCGGCACGTTCCCGGGCGGTACGTCTGCGGGCGGTTCGTCCGG
>DASUTR010000739.1:0-8261 GCA_036374535.1 Polyangiaceae bacterium | reverse complement strand
GTCGGACATCGTCGAAACGGGTCGCGACCTCGGCATCTGTTTCGGCGACGAGCCCGTCGGCACTTTCGCGAATCGCGTTCCGGCGCAGGGCGGAAAGCCGGCGCCGTAGTCGGAGCGAACACGTCGCTCTACGCGGGGTGGTGCATAACGACACGCGCGCGGCCGCGGTTCGCTTTGCGCGGCACGAGCGCGTCCCCTACGCTTCGTTCGAGGTAGGCCTGTCCAAGATTTCGCCGGAACGAACCCCGGAGACCGTCGACGCGGGAGACGAAATCGTGACCGAGGCCCGCGGGGGTCCTCCGACGACGGCGAGCCGCCCGCATCATCAGGTGCTCTTGATCCCCGGCTTTTTCGGGTTCGGAAACCTCGGCGAGCTCTCGTATTTCAACGGTGTTCGGGAACAGCTCGCGGAGAGCTTCGCGCGAGCCGGCGTGGACGTAACCGTGACCGAAGTCAAGACGCTGCCGACGGCCTCGATTCGCGTGAGAGCGGCGCGCGTGCTCGAGGCGCTCGTGCGAGTGGCCGAGACCAGCGCGGGGCCGATTCACGTCATCGGTCATTCGACGGGCGGTTTGGATGCGCGACTCGCCATCGCGCCCACCGCCGCGCTGCCCACGACGGTGCGGCTCCGGGATTACTCGCGAATCCACACGCTCGTGAGCGTGTGCTGTCCGCATTTCGGTACACCCATCGCGTCGTTCTTCGGCAGCACGCTCGGCAAGCCCGTGCTGAGGCTCGTGGCTCGCTACTGGATGTGGCTCCTCCGGCGCGGCCGCATTCCGATCGCGCTCTTGCTGCGCGTCGGGTACTTCTTCGTGCGCCTGCGCGATCCGTGGCGCAAGAGAAAGAGCACGTTCGACGAGCTCTACGAAAAACTGTTCCGCGATCTCGGCGACGAGCGGCGACTCGAGCTCATCCAATTTCTCGACGCCGTCTCGTCGGATCAGGCGCTCGTATTCCAGCTCACGCCCGCCGGCTGCGACCTGCTCAACGCGTGCACCGCCGATCCCGCGGTCCACTACGGCTCCGTCGTCGCGCGCGCGCACCGCCCGACCTTTCGCACGTTCCTTCGCAGCCTGCGCGACCTCTATGCACAGATCGTGCACCCGGTGTTCGCCGGACTCCACTTCATCGCTGCTCGCGGCGAGGCGGTGCCGGTCTTGCCGACGCCGGAACAGTCGACGGCTCTCGTGCGAGCCTACGGCGAAGTGCCGCTCCCACGAGACAGCGACGGCGTCGTCCCGACGCTGTCGCAAGTGTGGGGGGACCTCGTCCACGCCGCGAACGCCGACCACCTCGACGTGGTCGGTCAATTCGGCCGCACGGACACGGCCGCCTGGGGCGGCGACTGGCTCCCGAGCTACAGCGCGTTCACGAACGAAGGGTTCGCGGCTCTCTGGTCCGACGTCGCGACGTACGCCATCGAAAAATCGCGCGCGCCGAAGCAGAGCACGCCCATGCTGCTCGAGGGAACGAAGGAAGGGGCGACGTCGTGAGCCTGCGATCTTCCGTCCACGTCGGTGGACACGTGCGTAGCATTCCGCGTCGACCCCGACGTTGCGACTTGCAACGCGTCACCATGCCTCGGTAGCGAGCGCGACCGTGCGGGCACGAGCCGGCGCGGCCGCAATCTCCGCTCCACCGTCGCCGGCCGACCGGGCTATGCTTCGCCGCGATTCCGATTTGCGTTTCACGAACGCGTAGGAGGTGTGTCATGGCGAGATTCGGGAATTATCTGGCTTCGGCGATCGTGCTCGGGGGGTTCTTTACGATCGGCGCGTGCAGCTTCGAGACGGAGCCTCGAAGCGACGAGCCCGCGTCGCTAAGCGACGAAGAACTGCGGCGCCGGCGAGTCCCTTGCGCGTCCAGCGAAGCCTGCGGACCGACCGAGTTCTGCACGACGGAGACCGGAGACTGCAATCGCCCGCCGGGGTGCCGGCGCGGCGATGTCTGTCCGACCGTCTGTTACGGGGTATGCCGGCCGCGACGCGAGCCGGTCGAGTGCGGTCTCGTGACGTGCGGGCGCGGGGAAGTGTGCTGCAACGAGAGCTGCGGGATCTGCACGCGGCCCGGCGGGGCCTGTACCGAGCAATTTTGCGACCCGCCCGTGGAATGTCGTCGTGACGCCGACTGCCGGACCTTCTCGGACTATTGCACGGGCTGCGACTGTCGCGCGCTCGCGACGAGCGAGTCGGACCCCGTGTGTCCGGGCCCCGGCGTTCAATGCTTGATCGATCCCTGTTTCAACCAGCGCGCCGCGTGCGTCGCCGGACAGTGCGAGCTCCGAGCGGAGTAAACCTCGCTCGCCGAGCCGGCGCCCGTTCGCGCTAGGTCGCGAACGGGCGCTCGTCGGCGATCGGCTCGCCCGCGACGATTTTCAGCGGAACCACCCCAGCCCAGCAGCGCTCGCCGTAGTCGGACGCGTCGTCGAGCGGCGGCCCGCTGCGCGTCTTGGCCGACACCTCCTCGAGCTTTACGGCGAGCACGCGCGTGATAGCGAGCTCTTTTTCGTTCGGCGCGCGCGCGGCGCGCGAACGCCCCCGCTCCATTCGCTCGACGAGCGCGTCGAGCGCGCGACGCTTTTCCGAGGGATCCGTAACGTCGCGCGCGGCACCGAGCACGACGACGGAGCGATAGTTCATCGAGTGATGGTAGGCGGAGCGCGCGAGCACGAGACCGTCGAGGAGCGTGACCGTGACGCAAACGCCCGCCGTCGACGCGAGGGCGCCGAGCGTGCGGTTCGCGACCGCCCCGTGCAGGTATATCCATTCGCCGGAACGCACGAACGCCGTTGGAATCACGAACGGTCGCGCGTCGGCTACGAATCCGACGTGACAGACCAACGCTTCGTCGAGAATGGCGTGAACGAGCGCTCGGTCGTAGCTGCCGCGCTCGGAGTGGCGGCGCACGCGCGTGTGCTCGGTCGGCGGATAAACGTCGCTGTCGGTCATGAGACGGAGCCTGCCCCTCGACTGGTCTGGCTAAAAGGTCCAGATTTGACATATTCTAGGTACCAGTGACGCGGCCCGCGGAGCTCCCGATTGCGCTCGATCCCGCCGGCGAAACGCCCCTCTACCTCCAGCTCGCGCGGGGCCTCGCCGCCGACGTCCGCCGCGGACGGCTTCGCCCCGGCGCGGCGCTACCGGGGACGCGGACCCTCGCGGCGGCGCTCGGCGTCCACCGCAACACCGTGCTCGCCGCGTACGCCGAGCTCGTCGCCGAAGGCTGGCTCCGCGCGCGGCCCGGCGGCGGCACGTTCGTGTGCGAGTCGCTGCCCGAACCCGCGCTGCGCCGTTTTTCGAAACGACCGCCGCGCGACGGCATTCCCGGCGAGCCGGCGTTCGCCCTACGCCAGGAGCTCGAGCCGACCCTCGCGCTCGAAACGCCGCCCGCGGAGCTCGTCATGCTCGGTGGAACTCCGGACCTGCGCCTCCTGCCTACCGCGCTCCTCGCGCGAGCCTACCGCCGCGCCTTGAAGCACGAACCGAACCTGCGCCTCGGCTACGGGCTCGTCGCAGGGGAGCCGCGCCTTCGCGAAGCGCTCGCGGAGCTCGTATCGAGACGGCGAGCACTCGCGGCGCGGGCCGAGAATGTGCTCGTCACGCGCGGCAGCCAGATGGCGCTCGATCTCGTGGCTCGCGCGCTGTGCAGGCCCGGCGACGCCGTCGCGGTCGAAACGCTCGGCTACCGCCCGGCGTGGCGGGCGC
The DNA here is from genome assembly GCA_036374535.1 of Polyangiaceae bacterium. Classification (GTDB taxonomy): domain Bacteria; phylum Myxococcota_A; class Polyangia; order Polyangiales; family Polyangiaceae; genus PMG-095. The sequence continues at coordinate 4,554 of DASUTR010000739.1, read as the reverse complement.
TCACCGGGGCGGGCGCGAGGCTCGTGCCGATCCCGGTGGACCGGAACGGCGTCGTGGTCGAAGCGCTCGCGCGTGCCGTCGCCGCGCACCGCATCCGTGCCGTTTACGTGACGCCCCACCATCAGTACCCGACGCTCGCCGTGCTCTCGCCAGGGCGGCGCATGGAACTCCTCGAGCTCGCGGCGCGCGAGGGCTTCGCGATCATCGAAGACGATTACGACCACGAATTTCACTACGAGGGCCGGCCCGTGGTGCCGCTCGCGAGCGCGGACGCTCGGGGCAGCGTGATCTACCTCGGCACCCTGTCGAAAATCCTTGCGCCGGGGCTGCGCATTGGCTTCGTCGTCGGCCCGGAGCGCCTGATCGAGCGGCTGACACGCGAGCGCTTCGCGGTGGATCGCCAGGGCGACCACGTGCTCGAAGCGGCCGTCGCGGAGCTGCTCGAAGACGGCGAAGTCGAGCGGCACGCGCGCAAAATGCGCCGCGCCTACCACGAGCGCCGCGACGCGCTCGTCGACGCGCTCGAACGCAACCTGGGCGGGCGGTTCGAGCCGATCGTCCCGAGCGGCGGCATGGCGCTCTGGGGCCGCGCTCGCGGCGCCGACGTGGAAGAGTGGCGCGAGCGAGCGCTCGCGCGCAGCGTGCTGTTCATGACGGCGCGGGACTTCGCGTTCGACGGTCGAGCGCGTCCGTACGTGCGACTGGGCTTCGCGGCGCTCGGACCGCGAGAGCTCGGCGAAGCGGCTCGCCGCCTCGCGGCCGCGTGGCCCCGTCGCGGGCGACCGTGAACGCAGCGCTTGCCGTCAGCGGTGCTCGCGCGCGACGCGACGCGCGACGAGCAGCGCGGCGAGCATGGGCACGACCATGCCGAAGGCTCCGACGAGACCCGTCAGGTAGCCACCGAGGATCGCTCCCCCGAGAAATGAGCCGAGCGCGCTCGCGACGAGCCAGAAGCGCGACCGCGAGCCCCGCGCCCGGGTCGTCTCGGTTCGATCCCAGCCGAGTCGATGCGCGATCATGTCGACCAGCTCGAACACGAACTGGGTGAGATTGCCGGTCATGACCGTCGTGGGACAGGCGCTCGCCAAGGCTTCGCGCATGTAAGCGTTCTGAAATGCCATCGCGGCCACCATGCTGCACTCGCGCAGCCCGAAGACCCACGCTTGTCCCGTCGCGACGGGCGGCGGCTTCCAAAACCCGGTCAGCGCGCAAACCCCGAGCGCGACCGTGAGCAGTGCGAGCAGCGCCCGCTCGCTCGATTTTCCCTCGTTTCGTCGCGAGCGCGTCGCGAGCGCGGCCACGAAGAGCGCGCCGACGAAGACGGGAATCACGGCGAGGCGGCTCGGATGACTGATGGGATGCCCCGCCGTGAGCACGGTCGAGAGCCCCACGAGCTCACCCGTCACGTGCGCGGGAAATAGGCCGACCAGCATGAGAAAACCGACGGCATCGACGTAGCCCGCGGTCGCGCTGAGCGCCGCGACCGCGAACCGATCATCGCGTCGCTCGCGGATCAGACTGTGCGGATTCGAGAGCAGCGGGCTCTCGGGCGCGACGCTGCCGACGTAGCTGACGAGCTCGAGATTGCCTTGCGACGACGGAGCTCGGTCCGACCTCCTAGCTGGCATCACGCTCGACGCGCCCATGGTGAGCACATCCGGTACGGACGGCTGCGCTCGTCCATTAGTTCGTTATCAACTTGAGACGCGAGGACGCGCACAACGGGCGCGGGCGCGAAAAGAGCGCGGTTCATCGCGACCCGTCTCGCCGCGAGACGGCGCGCGGCCGGCGACCAGAAGCGCAAGCTTCTCGTTTCAGTACCCCACGTCGGGCTCGGAGTCGTCGAGGGTCGCGCGGCGCTTCGGCGCGGACGCCGTGGCCGTCGGCTTCGCGGCGGGAGGCGGCGCCTTGACCGCGCGTCTTGCGCGCGACGGCTTCGCGGACCTGGCGTCGCTCGACGCTTTTTCGCGTTCGGCGTCGCCGGCCGGCGCGGCCTCGGAAGGAGCGTCGAGGTCGATCGTGCGCGCGGGCCGCGCCTCGGGTTCGGGCTCCGCCGTGGCCGGCGGGGGGGCAGCCGGCTGCACCGGAGACGGCGCGCGTGCGGCGGCACGGGCGTCGGCGGCGCCGGGTGCGTGCGCTCGGGAAGCGCCGGGCGACTGGAATCCGAGCACGACGCCGATCGCCACGGCGACGAGCATCAGCGAGGCGACGGCGACGACCCGCCTGCCCGTCTTCGGAGCGGGGCTCGCCGCCATGGTGATGCTCGCAGGCGTACTCGTACGAACGGTATCGGGCGGCAGGGAAGCGGGGACGGCGCTCACCACGGCGCCCGTGCTCGAGACGGGCATGGGCGTGCTGCCGCTCATGGGCGGCGGCGCCACGCTGCTGAGCTCGATCACCATGCCCTGGTGACCCTTCAGCACGTGGTGGCAGCGCTCGGCGGAGACGCGCGCTCGGCGGGGCCCGAACGGGTAAAGGGCGACCGCGAGCTCGGCCACGTCCTGGAAGCGCCGATCGGGGTCTTTTTCGAGACACTTCTGGAGCAGTGCCTCGAGCGCCGGCGGCGCTTCGGGCAGGAGCTTGCGGAGCGGAATCGGGTCGCGCTCCAAGATGGTGGCGGTGAGCTGTGGGAGCGTCGGCGCGTCGAACGCCGAGGTCCCGGTGAGGAGCTCCGCGAGCACGCAGCCGAGCGCCCAAATGTCGGTTCGAGCGTCGACGGCGCCACAGTCACGGATTTGCTCGGGCGACATGTAGCCCGGCGTACCCATCGGCAGCATCGTGTTCGCACGCCGTCGGCCGCTCGGCTCCCACGCCGCGAGGGCGCTCTTCGAGATACCGAAATCGAGCACCTTCACGCATTCGACGCTGCCTGCCGCCTGCGTCAGAAACAGATTTTCGGGTTTGATGTCGCGGTGAACGATGCCGCCCGCGTGAGCGCACGCGAGCGCCTCGCAGGCCTGGAGCACGTAGTCGACGGCGAGCTTGACGGGAAGCCTGCCGCGCTCCGAGAGCACGAGGGCGAGGTCCTTGCCGTCGAGGTGTTCCATCACGATGAACGGCGCACCGTCCGGCAGCGTCCCCACGTCGTACACGTGCGCGACGTGCTCGCTCTTGATGCGGGCGACGGAGCGCGCCTCGCTCGCGAAGCGGGCCACGACCTCTTCGTGGACCAGCGATTCGGGGCGCAAGAACTTGAGCGCCACCATTTCCCCGAGCTCGAGGTGAAGCGCCGAGATGACGTAGGCGACGCCGCCCGCGCCGAGCACGCCCACGACCTCGTACTTGTCGGCGATGACGTCGCCGGGACAGAACGGCAGCACGAAGGGCTGCGATTCGACGGCCGGCGCGGCGTCCGTGCGCGCGACGAGCGAATGCTTCTTCGACGAGTTCGACGGGACCGTCCTCGGTGTGCTCATGAGCTTCTCGTTCGTCTCCGGGTCGTGAGGTCGGTTAGTTGCACTGCGCGAACTGACCCGAAGGCGTCTGGGTCATGATGTCGAACGTCAGACCCGAGCTTTGATACGCCGGGCGCCCGTTGGGCGCGCCGATGCACCACATCTCGAGCGTTCCGCCAAGCACGGTCCCGTCCGGTGTCCAAGACAGGGACGAGAACGTACCGAGCGCGTGGATCGAATCGCCCGCGGCGAGCCGCTGGAACGCCGACAAGACGCGCGTCGCGCCGATCTCGATTTCCATGTTGCCGCCGGCGAGCATTCGGAGACCTTCCGCCACGGCGGCGCCGGTCACGGGTCGATCCTTTTTCGCCGCGAGGGCGAGCGCGATCGCGTACGTCGCGTCGTAGGCCGGTCCCATGCCGGAGATGATCGAGCTGCCCGGATACGCGATTTGGTAGTCGACCTTGAAGGCGTCGTAGACGGCCTGCGAGGACGCCGACGGCCGGATGCCCGTACCGCGGACGCGCGAGCGGAGCTCGGCGTCCTCCGCCGCGGTGATGAGCTCGGGTACCTTCACGGAGTCGATGAGCACGTATTGGGGACGCGCTCGTCCCGACGGCCAGGCCGCCTCGAGCGGGACCAGCACCTGCGAAATCGCCTCGGCCGTGCCGGCCAACACGATGATGTCCGGCAAGAACGCGAGGTACTCGTCGACGACGGCGGTCTGGGCGGACGACGAGATTTCGTAAGGGCTGATGTGAACGTTGTGGCCGAGGTTCACCGGGTCCGAGAGCGGCTTGCCGTTCAGCACGAGATCGTTCAGCGAGGTGCGCGTCCCGATGCCGAGCGCGTCGTTCCGAAACACGATGCCGAGCTTCACGTTGGCGACGGCGCGTTCGGTCTTGAGCCTGGTTTCGAGCTCGTTGATTTGTTGGATCATGAGCGGCGCGCGCTGCACGTCGGTCGGAACCATGAGCCAGGTCAGGTCATGATCGAGCAGCGAGCCCACGCTCGAGGCGACCGCCGTCGGTGACATCACCACCGTACCGCCGGGCACGGAAACGGACGCCGACAGATCGAGCGTGTCTTGGCTCGTGTTCGGGCCGACGATCGCCGGGACGCGAAGCTCACCGACGAGATGGTCGCCGGCGCGCATCAA
>DASUTR010000738.1:0-5736 GCA_036374535.1 Polyangiaceae bacterium | reverse complement strand
GCCACGTCGTCGGCAGCCGCTCGTCGCGGGACAGGATCTTTTCGACCAGGAGCGGCAGGGGTCGCGCGGCGTCGTCGGGCCCGAGCTCGTCGTTCGTCGGCCCCTGGAAGCGCCGTTGCAGGCTCTCGAAGTACCCGTGCGGGTCGAAGAGGCCGTCCGTGTGGTCGAGCCGGAGCGCATTGACCCTGCGTTCGTCGATCAGCCGGAACAAGAGCGAATGCGCCTGCTCGAATACGCTCGGAAGCTCCATGCGGATCGCCGCGAGATCGTTCACGTCGAAGAAGCGCCGATAGTTGATCTCTTCGACGGCGACGCGCCACGACGCGAGGCGATAGCTCTGACTCGAGATGAGTCGATCGAGCGCGTCGAAGCTCGCGGGCAGGCCCGCCACGCCGTTGAGCTCGCCGAGAGCCTCGTCGATACCGGCGCGCACGCGCGGCTCCTTGCGCATGATCTCGGCGAAGCGGCGCTCGATCACCGCTTTCTCTCGGGCGCGGCGCCGGCGGCGCTCGGGATCGCGCTCCTTGCGCTCGGGCAGATGACCCAGCGCGGAGACGATGCTCTCGAGCTCTTGGCGCTCGGCCTCGCTCTCGTGGAGCCCCGACTTCGCGAGCCCGAGCTCCAAGAGCGCGACGAGCGAATCGGGCGCGAGGGGAAATCGGCGGTCGCCGTAGGCCAACCGAAACAGCGGGTCCTGCCAGACTACTTTGAGCTCGCCTCGCTCGAGCACGTCGCCGTATTGCCCGTCGAGCACGGGCAAGAGCACGCGGTCGCAAAGGTCCGACTTGGGAGGCCGGAAGTCGATGTCGAAGAACGCGGCCGCGGACGAGCTCGGCCCGTTCTCGAGCACGTCGTCCCAGTAGCGGTTCTGGCCCGTCGCGATGCCCATGTGATTCGGGACGAAGTCGAGCAGGAGCCCGAGGCCCAGGCGTCGCAGCGAGTCGCTGAACGCCACGAACTCGCTCTCACCGCCGAGCTCCTCGTTGATCCGAGAATGGTCGACGACGTCGTAGCCGTGCGTACTCCCCTTCGCCGCCGCGAGCAGCGGCGAGGTGTAAACGTCCGTCACGCCGAGCTCGTTCAGGTACTCGAGGATCCCCGCCGCCGCGCGAAAGGGGAAGGCCGAGTGAAGTTGGAGCCGGTACGTCGCCGATAGGCGATGTAGCGCCCCGCCCGCGCGCACGACGCGAGAATGCGAGCGGAAGAGCTTGACCGAATGCGCGACGAGGACGCTCGTATCTCCGCCCCGGCACATCTCTTCGGGCGTGAGCGCGCTGTCCGCAAGGAGCTGCCACGGCTCGCTCACCGACGCGAGCGCGGGCAGCACGAAGGTCACGTCGTTCTCGCTCGCGTTCAAGAGCAACAAGAAATTGTCGTCGACGAGCGGTCGTCCGGCTTCGTCGACGTCGTCGATCCCCCGGCCGGCGAGGAACATCACGACCGCCTGCGTTTCCGGCGCGCTCCAATCCTCCTCGCCCATCGGTCGTCCGTCGGGCCGCCACCAGCTGAGGTCGCGAAGATCCGTGCCGCGCACGTCGCGGCCGCGGAAGAACTTCGAACGACGCAACGCCGGGTGCTCGCTCCGGAGCCGCACGAGCCGCTTCGTAAAATCGAAGAGAGCGCGATTTTCCGGCGTGAAGTTCCAATCGAGCCAGCTCGTTTCGTTGTCCTGGCAGTAGGCGTTGTTGTTTCCGCGCTGCGTGCGCCCGAACTCGTCGCCGGCGACGATCATCGGGGTACCCTGCGAAAGGAGCAGCGTCATCAGCAGGTTCCGCTGCTGGCGCGCGCGGAGCTCGTTGACGGCGGGATCGTCCGTCGGGCCCTCGGCGCCGAAGTTCCGCGAGCGCTCGTCGTCGTTGCCGTCGCGATTTTCCTCGCCGTTCGCTTCGTTGTGCTTGTGCTCGTACGAGACGAGATCGCGCAGCGTGAACCCGTCGTGCGCCGTTACGAGGTTCACGCTCGCCGCTGGCGGACGTCCGGTCGCCTCGTACAGATCGGCGCTGCCCGTCAGGCGATAGCCGACCTCCCCCATCACGCCGCGATCGCCGCGCCAGAGCGCGCGCATCGTGTCGCGGTAGCGACCGTTCCATTCCGCCCAGAGCACGGGGAAGTTGCCGACCTGGTAGCCGCCCGACCCCACGTCCCACGGCTCCGCGATGAGCTTTCTCTGGCTGAGCGTCGGAGATTGGTGGATCAGCGTGAAGAAGCTCGAAAGCTGGTCGACGTCGTAGAGCTGGCGCGCGAGCGCCGCCGCGAGATCGAAACGAAACCCGTCGACGTGCATTGCGGACGCCCAGTACCGTAGCGAATCCATGATGAGGGCGAGCGCCTGCGGACTCCGCACGTTGAGCGTGTTCCCCGTCCCCGTCACGTCGTAGTAGTAGCGCTGGTCTTCCGCCGAAAGCTTGTAGTACGTGGCGTTGTCGATGCCCTTCAGGCTGAACGTCGGCCCGAGGTGATTGCCTTCGGCGGTGTGGTTGTACACCACGTCGAGGATCACCTCGATGCCCGCCTGGTGAAGGGCTTTCACCATCTGTTTGAACTGGCGAACTTCGCTCGCGAGCACGTTGCCGGCGCGGTAACGCACGTCGGGGGCGAAAAAGCCGATGGTGTTGTAGCCCCAGTAGTTCCGGAGCCCGCGATCGAGCAGGTGCTTGTCGTCGACGAAGGCATGCACGGGCATGAGCTCGACCGCCGTCACACCGAGCTCACGCAGGTGCGCGATGATCGCCGGATGCGCGACACCGAGGTAGGTGCCGCGAAGCTCTTCCGGAACGGCGGGGTGGAGCTTCGTGAGGCCGCGCACGTGCGCCTCGTAGATGACCGAGCGCCGCAGCGGCGTGTTCGGCGGCTCGTCTCCCTCCCAATCGAAGTCGTCGTCGATGACGATGCCGCGCGGCGCGCCGAGCGCCTGCGCGTCCGACGGCTTCAAGTCGCGCTCGGGTCCGTCGAGGTCGTAGGCGAAGCAGCCACCGGCCCAGTTCTCGACGCCGTCGACGGCCCTCGCGTACGGGTCGAGGAGTACGACGTTCGGGTTGAAACGATGACCGTGCGCGGGATCGTACGGGCCGTGGACGCGGTAGCCGTAGCGCTGGCCGAGCGGTACGCCCGGCACGTATACGTGCCAAACCAGGGCCGTCTTCTGTTGGACGGGCAGGCGCGTTTCGTTGCCCGCCTCGTCGAACAAGCAAAGCTCGACCGCGCTCGCGTTGGCGGAGAAGAGCGCGAAGTTCGTTCCCTCGATGTCCCACGTCGCCCCGAGTGGACGCGGGGAGCCCGGCAATAGCTTCATGGCGGTCGGGGCGAGCGTGCCAGAACCGTGCCGCGAAGATCCGGGATCGAACCTGGACAAATTGCGACGGCTTTGCCTCCCCGTGGCACGCCGCCACGTGCGACACGTGCTTCGTCGCGCGGGCCGGGCGCTCAGTTCTCTTCGGAGTCGAGAATGCCGAGTAGTCCGCGCAGCGGTAGCTCCACCCAGTGCGGGCGGGTGTCGAGCTCGTAAGAGAGCTCCGAGAGCGCCTTCTCGATGAGGTGCACGTCGAGCAAGAGGGCGATCTCCGGCCGGCTCGCGGGCAAAAGCGAGCTCGAGCCCATCTCCGCGAAATAGGAGCGAAGGAACGCGACCGCCGACCAAGCGTAGTGAAACTCACCCCACGGCTCGAGCGCGGCGCGATCCTCCTCGCGAATTCGGCTCCCGCGAAGTTCGCCCGTGAGAACGCCGAGCGCCGCATAGTGGAACGAGCGCAGCATGCTGGCGAGGTCGGCCGTGGGCGAACGCAGGCGCTCGCGCTCGGCGCGAGTGCGCCCGGGCTCGCCTTCGAAGTCGATGATGAAGAGATCCCGCCCCGTATAGAGGAGCTGACCGAGGTGATAGTCGCCGTGGACGCGAATGACCTCGCCGGAAAGGGGCGTCGAGCGGATGCGGTCGAAGCGCGCGCGGATCGCGCCCCGCCGCGCCAGCACCTTCTCCGCGAGCTCGGCGACGTGCGGAGCAAGCTTCGCCGCTTCGAGCTTGTCGAGGGAACGCGCGCTCAGATTCCGGAGTGACTGGTAAAACGAACGGCGAGCGAGATCGCCCATGCGCTGCGGTGTGAACTTCGGGTGGGTGCGATCGTGCGCGAGTGCGACGTGGAGCTCCGCCGTGCGCTTACCCAAGAGCTCCACGAGCCCGAGGTGCTCGCCCATGAGCTCGGTCACGAGCGCCGGGCGTTCGGTGTTGACGGCCGGGACGAGACCGCGCGGCGGCAGCTCGGGACTTTGATCGCGATGCGACGTGAGCACCGTCTCGTAGAAGCGCTGCAGGGCATCGACGGTGACTTGCCAGGCGTCGCCCTCGTTCACGACGTACGATTCGGACATCCAGAGCGTCGCGCGCGAGCCGTCGCCGACGTCGATGTCCACCTCCCCCGCGAGACGCGGTACGTTCGGGCGCACGGGAGCGCGCTCGAGGAGCTCGAGCACCTCGAGCTCGAGGCTCCGCCCCTCCTCGAGGCGGCGCATGAGCTTTCCGACGTGATGTTGCCCGACGACGTACGAGCTGTTCGTCTGCTCGCCGCCGAGCGCTCGCGCCGACGTGACACCGCCGTCGGCGGACGGCGGCCCTCCGGATCCGCTGCCGACTATCGCGACGCGAGCGCCGCGTACCCGACGCCCCTCGAGCGCGAGGACGTGGAGCGCCCGGCCGACCCGCCCGTCTTGCGAAGCGTCGATGATCCAGGCGCGCGGCGCACCGCCCGCGCCGGCAAGGCCGAGCAGCGCCGACTCCGGCGGCTTCTCGCCCTCGGCCAGGGTGAGCGGAACCGCGTACCGTTCGCCCTCCCCTTCGTCGAACTCGACTTCGACGACCGCGAGCTCGAGCTCTTTCGACACGTCGAGCGGAACCGCGTCGACCAGGTGAAGCTTGCGCGCACGCCGGCTCTTGCTGCGAAACCAGCGCCGGCCCGGGACGTAGCGCAAAAGCGCGCTTTCGAGCGGTGAGCCCGCGCGCAGGAGCAAGCGCCAGTCGCCGTCGGCCGCAACGACGGCGGGAACGTACGAGCTCGCGGCGGGATTCGAGTGGAGCAGGCCGGGCGCGCCGCGCGCGAGCGTGAACCAGAGCACGTCGTGCGCACCCAGCGTGAGCAGGTAAGGTCGGTCGGCGACCTCCGGAAACTCCGCGTTGCCGAAGAGCTCGACGGGTTTGATGCCCTGGTAATCCTCGAGCTCGAGCTCGACCCACTGCGGAGCGCGCGAAAGATTGGCGACGACGAGCAGCGTCTCGTTGCCGTACTCGCGCAAAAACGCGAGCACCTTGCGATTCTCGAGCGCGAGCATCCTGAGGCTGCCGCGGGCGAAGGCCGGGTGCCGCTTGCGAAGCGCAATCGCCGTCTTCATCCACCAGAGCAAGGAGCGTGGATTGGCCTGCTGGACTTCGACGTTGACCGTCTCGTAGCGGTACTCCGGGTCGATGATGACCGGCAGGATGAGCCGCTGCGGATTCGCGTTCGAAAAACCGCCGTTGCGATCCGGGCTCCACTGCATGGGCGTGCGCACCCCGTTGCGGTCGCCGAGGTACGCGTTGTCGCCCATGCCGATCTCGTCGCCGTAGTAGATGACGGGCGTGCCCGGCATCGAGAACAAGAGGGCGTTCATGAGCTCGATGCTGCGCCGATCGTTCCAGAGCAACGGCGCGAGCCGGCGCCGAATACCGAGGTTGATGCGCGTCTGACGGTCGACGGCGTAGCGCTGCACCAT
>DASUTR010000737.1:0-5139 GCA_036374535.1 Polyangiaceae bacterium | reverse complement strand
CGCCGACGAAGGGCCGAACGGGCTTTTCAGCGAGTCGCACGAACCCGTGAGTGCGGGACGGCGCGGGCGAAGCTCGTTCACGCTGAACTCCGGGCGGCGGGTCGACGCGTTCGTGGAGCTGGAATAGAATGAAGGACCGTATGCTCGACGACGGCTCCTTTCGCGCTCTGGCTCAACGCTACGCTCGTCTCGTGGAGGAGCTCGAGCTCGAGCCGGGTGAGCCGCTGCTCGTCCTGCCGAACGCGGAGTTTTTTCCCGACCGGTTCACCGGCGACCTCGCGAGCGTCGAGCTGCTCACGGCGCGCATGCAGGGCTACGCGGGGCTCGAGACTCTCGAGATCGAAACGGTGCTCTCGGGCGCGCCGGCAACGGCGACCGCGGGCGGCTGTGGAACCGGAGCGTGCGGCGCACCCGGTTGCGCGCCGGGCGAGAGCCAGGACGAAGGCGGGCCGCGCATCGAAAAGACGAGTCGGGGTTACGTTTTTCGCGTGCCGAGCGCGGAGCTCGGGCATTCGATCGTGCTTACGGCGCGCCTCGCGACGACGCTCGGTGCCGTCGCGCTCGCCGAACGCGGCGCGGCGGAGACGTTCGACACGGGGCGCGCCGAGCTCGCCGCGACGGCGCTCGGTTTCGGCGTGCTCCTGCTCGAAGCATCGTATCTTTATTCGAAGAGCTGCGGCGGGCCGAACGTGCAGCGCGCGACCGCGCTTTCGACGGACGAGCTCGCGACACCCTTCGCGCTTTTTCTCGCGCGGGAAGGGCATGCGCCGAAAGCAGCGCTCTCCGAGCTCGGCGCGACGCAGCGCGCGGCAGTGAAGGAGGCGCTCGTGCTCGTGGACGAGTGCCCGGGGCTCGTCGGGCTGCTCAAGCGGGATCCGGAGCGGGTGGCGCGCGGTGACTTTTCGCTCCGCGACGGCGGCTCGTTCCTGTCGAAGCTCTTCGGGCGTTCCAAGCGCGCCGCGGCGCCGTCGGCCGCGGACCGCGAAGCCGCGCTCCTCAGCGCGCTCGAGCGCGGCGCGAGCGTCGAGGAGCTCGAGGATCTGTTGGGGCCGGGAGCGCCCGCCCCAGCGAAGGCGGCGCGCCCGCAGAGCCGAGAGGACGCCGAGCTCCGAGCACTGGTCGACGAGGCGCTCGAGCCGTCGCGCGGCGCGCCGTAGCTAGAGCGCGAGCGCGCGTTTCCAGTACGAGAGCGCCGCGACGATGCCCGCGACGGCCGTCGCGCCGATCCAGTACGCCGTGGTCGGCGAGCCGAGGAGCGCGGCGGATACCGCCGCGAACTGGAGCACCGTCGCGAGCTTGCCGAAGACGTTGGCCGAGGGTTTTTCGGCGCGCGCGCTCCGCGCCTTCGAGCTCGAAGCGAACCAGACGACGAGCGGCAGCTCGAGGAGCTCACGCGTGCTGAGGAGCAGCACGGTGGCGACCGAGAAGTGGCCGCTCGCGATGAGCGTCGCCGCGACCGTGAGGACGAAGAATTTGTCGGTCACCGGGTCGAGCGCGGCGCCCGTCGGCGTCGCCTGACCGAGCCGTCGCGCCGCGTACCCGTCGAGAACGTCGGTGACGCCGGCAACCAAGAGCACGGCGAGTGCCCAGAACGCGCGCTCGACGACGAAGGGGAACGCGAGCGCGAGCGGTACGCGCGCGAGGCTCAAGAGCCCCGGCACGAGCACGACGTCCTTCCAGCGATAGTGACCGGTCACCGCGGGTTTCGACAAAGGACGCCCGCTCGGGCGGTGGGCGCAAGCGCCGCGGCGCGCTAAGCTCGGCGGCCTCCTCGGAGATCGCGCCATGTGTCGGAACATCAAGACTCTGTTCAACTTCGAGCCGCCCGCGACGGACGCGGAGGTCCGCGCCGCCGCCGTGCAGTTCGTGCGAAAGCTCAGCGGGTTCACCGCGCCCTCGAAAGCGAACGAAGAGGCGTTTCGCCGCGCCATCGACGAAACCTTCGTCGTCGCGCGCCGGCTGGTGGACACGCTCACCACAACGTCGCCGCCGCGCGATCGCGATGTCGAAGCCGAGAAAGCCAAAGCGCGCTCGGCCCTGCGCTTCGGCCGCGCCCCGAAGCCTTCGCCGTCCGTCTAAACGGCCGAGCGCTCGTTCGGCGCTGCGCTCGATTTCGAAGATTCACTACGCTCGCGCGCTCATCGCGACAGGCCGGCCCGGCGCCGCACCGTCTCGTACAACCTGAATCCCGTGTACGAGTTCGGCAAAAATTGCGCGGGCCCTCGTGCCTGTGAATAATGGGCGCAGAACGCACACGGGGAACGATGCGAAGACAGCGGCCGAGGGGTAGCACCACGAGCGAATCGGTCGTGAACGCGGCGCTTGCGGTGATCGACACCGCCGGTATCGACCGCGTGACCATCCGCTCGGTCGCGAAGCTCGCCGGCGCCCCGCCGATGTCGCTCTACACGCACTTTACCAACAAGGGCGAGCTGCTCGAGCTCGTCTACACCGAGGTCTGGCGGCGGCTCTATCCCGACGACATGCCCGAGACGACGTGGCAGGCGGATCTTTTCGCGCTCTGTCGCCACCTGCGAAACTCGCTCATCGAGCATCCACGCTGGATTCCGCTGCTCGCGCGGCCCGTCGTCTCGCCCCCGCTCATTCCGCTGCGCGAGCGGCTGCTGCGGCAGATGGTGAACGACGGCCTGTCGCCCGCTGCCGCGATGGGAGCGCTCACGAGCGCCCTCATCACCACGATCGGCCTCGTCCTCGTCGACGTGACGCTGCGGGAGCCGGACGGCCAAACGGCGTTCACCCGGCGCTTCGAGCGGCTGCGCGTGCGGGCCGAATCGACGACGGACCACGAGCATTCCGTCACCCGTGCGGCGGTCTCGAAGTTCCGGCGCCTGAATCTCGAAGAAACGTTCCTCCTCGCCCTGCGCTCGCTCATCGCCGGGCTCGACGTGCAGCGAAGAAGCGCGTAGCCGCGAGCGCGAGAACGAGCGCCGCGAGCGCGCCTCCGCGCGAGCCGCCGGCAGCTTTTCGGCAGCCGCAACCGGCGTCCGATTCGTCAGCGTCGTCGGGGCCATGCGGGGCGCTGCCGGCCGTCGACGCTCCGGCGCCTCCCGTACCGAAGCCCGCGCCCGCGCCGGAGCCCGCCGCTCCTCCGCTTCCGGCGTTGCCGCCCGCCCCGCCGCCGGGTTCCGCGCGGCAATCGAGCGCGTTCGTCGCGAAGTCGCCGTCGCACGGGGCGCCGAGCGCCTGACACACCGAAACGCTGCCCTCGAGCCCCGACGTCCACGTTTCTGCACAGACGGCGCCCGTGCACGCGAGTGGCCCGCGCACGTCCTCGTTGGCGAGGAGCGCCGCGAGCGGGTTTTGTTCGGCGAGCGTGAAATCGGCGTTCGGCGCGAATCCGAGCGCGATGTCGGGCGACGGCGCAAGGGCGACGTCGGCGAGGCACGCATACACACCCGTCGCGGTCCAGCGCAGACAGCTCACCGCCTCGTCCGTGATGCGTTCGAACGCGAAGTCCGTGGTGCTCGCTCGATAGATCCCGAAGTCTTCGAAGTTCGTGGAGCGGCCGGCGATGATGGGATCGCCGTAGCCCGCGAGCACGGTCGCGCCGTCGGGAGACAGCGCGAACCCCAAGAGCTTCGCCTGGCCGTGCAGGATTTCGCGAAACTCGCCGCCCCCGTCCGTCGTGACGAGCAGCGAGTCTTGCGCCGCGAAGTCCGTCATCGTGTCCCAGTGATCGGTGCGCACGTACACCACGTCCGCGTCGGTCGGGCTCACCGCGGCGATGTACGGCGAGCTCGAAGGCGACGAGCCCGGGATGGGACGCTCGGCCCACGTGCGACCGCGGTCTTCGGAGACGAGCAGAACGCCTGCGGGGCGGCTCGTCGCCGTCGCGCTCACGTAGAGACGATTCGGATCCGACGGCGCCACGTCGACGGTGAAGGTGTTCGGAAGCTCCTCGGGGAGCTCGGAGAGCTCGCTCCAGGTCTCGCCGTGATCCGAGGACTCGTAGAGCAAGCGGCGCGCGGGCAAAGAGGTGAGATCTTGCACGAGGGCGACGAGCCTTGCGTCGGAGCCGAGCGCCACGTCGAGGACATTTTCGAGGGGCGGCTCGGCGAGCTTCGGGGTCCACGTGCAGCCGCAGTCGGTCGTTCGGTTGAGGCTTTCGTGAATGCCGCCGACGAGACTGCCGTCGGGCAGCACCTCGAGCAACGGCTCGCCTTCGAGATAAGCGAGCGCGAAGCTCGACTCGCACACGTAAAACCAATTTTGCCCCCGGTCTTGCGTGAACAGGAGGCCGTACGTGCCCGTGAGGTAGAGCCGATTCGGATCGCTCGGGTGCTCGAGCAACCGCTGCGCCTCGGGGAAGCGCCCGTTCGCGCGCGCGGCGTTCGGAAGCGTGGCGAGAGCGAGCAGGACGCCGCCGAACACCGCGAGCCGTCGCATGGCGGAATCTAGGGCTGACTCCGGCGCCGGCGGCGAGCCGCCATGGCGCCGAGCGCGATGCCCACGAGCGCGAGCGAGCCGGCGTTTCGCAACGGGCTCTCGTTGCGTCCAGCAACGCGGCAGCCGCAGCCGCCGTCGTCACCCGCGTCGCCGTCGGTGCCGGCCGTGCCCGCGGTGCCCGTTCCGGCGCCGCCCGTCGTGGACGAACCGCCCGTCGTCGAAGCGCCGCCGGTACCGCCCGTCGTTGGGCCGCCGCCGGAGCCGCCCGTCGCGCCGCCGCCTGACGAGCCCGCGGAGCCCGACACTCCCGAACCGGCGCTCCCGGCAAAGCCGCCCGTCGCGCCACCAGCGCCGCCGCTCACGCCGCCCGCGCCGGCTCCGGCCATCGGCAAGCCCGCCGCACCGGCCAAGCCGGCCATGCCGCCTGCGCCGCCACGTCCCGCCATGCCGCCCGCGCCGCCGCGTCCCGCCGCGCCGCCCGCACCGCCGCGTCCCGCCGCGCCGCCCATGCCGGCCGCGCCACTCATGCCTCCCATTCCGCCGGCGCCGCCCCCACACGTCGCCGGCCCCGAGCCGCTGAGCGTCGTGCCGTCGATGCACGTGTTGCTGCCGGTGCTGCTCACGGTGACCGTGACCGAAGCGCTCGTCGTGTCCTGCGAGTTCACGACGAAGCTCACGCCGCCCGCGGGGTCACTGAACGTCTGCCCGACGGGCAGCGCCTGAAAGCCGTTC
>DASUTR010000736.1:0-11412 GCA_036374535.1 Polyangiaceae bacterium | reverse complement strand
GGGTCTGCTCGCGTGGAAAGAGCGCGGTGATCTCATTCGCGCACGTCGTGCGTTCGAGCGGCTTGCGCGCGTCGCGCCCGCGCACCCCGCGCTCCAGGCGTTCGAGGCGCAGATTGGTGAAACGCTCGTCGCGCCCGCCGTCGCAACGCCCGCCGTCAGCGCGAAAGCGGAGTCCGATCCTCCGCCTCGCTCCAAGGGCAAGAAGGGAAAGAAGTCCTCGCCCGAACCGGAGGCCTCGTCGCCGTCCGAGCCGCCGCCCGCGCCCGTCGCCTCCGACGTTTCGCCCACGCCGCCGCCGCCCGCGGAGCCGCCGACGGGACGTCCCGAGCCGCCCGAGGCGCCGACGCAGGTGCCGGCCGCGCCCGCGAAGACCGAGGACGCGAAGCTCGTAAAAGAGCTTCGCGACAAGCTCGCGCAACAGGAAGCGGCGAAGCGGTACCACGAGTACGTGAAGACGCTCGTCGCGCTCGGCGACGCGCTCGGCGATCCCGAGGAGCGTGCGAAGAATTACGCCGCGGCTGCCGAGCTCTACGCCACGCGTTTCGCGAACCAGGCCGAGGCGGCCCGCGCGTACGAGAAGGTGATCGAGCTCGATCCGTCCGACGCGAAGGCGATCGCCTTCCTGAAAGAGGCGTACGAGAAGCGACGTGATTGGGAGAAGCTCATCGCGCTCATGATGCGCGAGGCCGAGGCCCTGCCCGAAGGCTCGGACCGCGCGCAGAAGTACAAGCAGGTCGCGCTGCTCGCCACCGAGAAGGTGAAGAAACCCGAGGTGTGCATCGACCTCTGGGCCGTGGTGCTCGCCAACGACGCCGAGGACGTCGACGCGCTGAATGCGCTCGCCGGGCTCTACGAGCGCGCGCGCGAATACGAGAAGCTCGCCGACGTGCTCGAGAAGCTCGCGGAGCTCACCTACGACACCGCGCAGAAGATCGAGCTCTTGAACAAGCTCGGGCAGGTGGCGGGCGATCGCTTGAAGGACGAGGAGCGCGCGGTGGAAGCGTACCGCATGCTGCTCACGCTTTCTCCCGACGATCGGCGCGCGCAGGAGCAGCTGAAGAAGCGCTACGTCACGCTCGGACGCTGGGACGATCTCGAAGTCTTCTACGCCGAGAGCGGCAAGTGGGACGAGTTCATCCGGGTGCTCGAGAGCAACGAATCGCGCGCGACGGACGACGCGCAGCGCATCGCGATGCTGATGAAGATCGCCGAGCTCTGGCTGACGCAGAAGGGGAAGATGGATCGGGCGGCGCGCGCCTACGAGAAGGTGCTCTCGTTCGACGCGAAGAATCTGGCGGCCGCCGAGCGGCTGATCCCCATCTACCAGAACGCCAACAATCCGAAGGGCCTGGCGCAGGCCTTCGAAGTGAAACGCGAACACGTCTCGGAGCCCGACGAAAAGCTCGCGCTGTTGCGCGACGTCGCGGCTTTGTACGAGTCGCGCTTGAACGAGAAGCCCAAGGCCTTCGAGCGGTTCCTCGCGGCCTTCGAAATCGCGCCGAACGACCCCAAGAGCCAGGCCGATGTCGAGCGCGCGGCCAAGGTCACGAATGGCTGGGATCAGGCGGTGTCCGCCTACCGCGCCGCCATCGACGAGGAGTCCGATCCTTCGGCGCAGTGCGCGCTCCGGCTGCGCCTCGGCCGCATCTTCCTCGAGGAGCTCGGGCGCGCGGACGACGCGCTCGCGGAATACCGCGCCGTCTACGAGAGCGAGCCGGAGAACGAGACTGCGCTCGGCGCGCTCACCGGGCTCTACCAGCGCACCGAGCGCTGGAAGGATCTTCTCGACGTTTACGCGAAGAAGCGCGAGCTCGTCGTCGATCCCGAAGAGAAGAAGCGCATTCTGTACGAGATTGCGCGACTGCAAGAGCAGCGCATGGACGACGTCGCGTCCGCCATCGACACCTATCAGTCGGTGCTCGAGGACGACCCGGCGGACGAGGGTACGCTCGCCGCGCTCGACGCGCTGTACCAGCGTGCGGGACGCTGGGACGCGTACGCCGACGTCCTGCGCAAGCGCATCGAGCTCACGGGCGACGACAAAACGCTCGTCGATCTCAAGTACCGCCTCGCGAGCGCGCTCCACCTGTACCTCGACGACGACAACGGTGCGCTCGAGAACTACCGAGAAATCCTGTTCGTCGACGCGGATCACGAGGGAGCGCGCGTGGCTCTCGAGGGGCTTCTCCGTAACCGGTCGCTGCAGAGCGAAGCCGCCGCCATTCTCGAGAACATCTACGAAGCGCGCGGCGATTGGGACAAGCTCATCGCCGCGCTCGAAATTCTCGCCGCCTCGAGCGAGGAGGGTCCGCGCAAGGTGGCGCTCCTGCGCAAGATCGGCATGACCGCCGCCATTCAGCTCGGTCAGGTCGATCCCGCGCTCGACGCGCTCGCGCGCGCGGTGCGCGAGGATCCGGCGAACGGGGAGGCTCGCGCCGAGCTCGAGGCGCTCGCGCAGCGCGCCAACGCCTGGGATCGCTTGATCGAGATCTACGGCGGCGTAGCCGAAAAACTCGACGACCCCGCGCTCGCGCGCGACTACTGGCTCAGGCTCGCCTCGATCGAGGAACACCTCGGCAAGGTCGACCAGGCGGCGAAGAGCTACGAGAAAGTGCTCGCTATCGATCCGAGCGACGCCGACGCGCTTCAGGCGATGGACACGCTCTATCGCGGCACCGAGCGCTGGAACGATCTCGTGGGCGTGTTCCGCCGGCGCATCGAGCTCAGCGACGACGCTGGCGTCATCGAGGACATCTACGCGCAGATGGCCCAGGTTTACGAGGAGAAGCTCGGAAAGCCCGACGAGGCGATCCAGGCGTATCGCGAAGTGCTCGCGATCGACCCGACGAGCCGCGTTGCGCTCGACGCGCTCGACGCGCTCTTCGCGCGCCGCGCGATGTGGCCCGAGCTCGCCGAGAACCTCGAAACGCGCCTGACCCTCGCGGAAACCGACGAGGCCCAGCTCGGGCTCATGCTGCGGCTCGCGTTCTTGCGCGAGCGCGAGATGGGCTCGGTCGACGAGGCGATCGAGGGCTACCGGCAGGTGCTCGATCGCGACTCGATGAATCGCGACGCCCTCGCGGCGCTCGAGCGCCTCGGCCAGGATCCCCAGCACGCGCCGGCGATCGCCGAGATTCTCGAGCCCTTGTACCGCTCGCAGGGCGAGCACCAGAAGCTCGTGGGCGTGCACGAGGTGCAGGTCGCTCGCGCGGACACGGCCGAGCGCAAGGTGGAGCTCCTGCACCAGATCGCGAGCCTCTACGAGGACGCGGGAGGTGATCTCAACGCCGCGTTCGCCACCATGGCGCGCGCGCTGTCGTTCGATCCGTCGCACGCGGCGACGCGCGAAAACATCGATCGTCTCGCACGCATGACGGGTCGCCTGCTCGACCTCGCGCAGGTGTACGAAGAGCTCGCGGCCGCACAGACGGATCCCGAGCTCGGCAGCCAGCTCTACTTCGCGGCGGCGCGGATTTTCGAGCAGGACGTGCCGAACGTCGATCGGGCGATCGAGCTCTACCAGCGCGTGCTCGCCATCGACCCGACGAATCTCGCGGCCGCCGAGGCGCTGCAGGCGCTGTTCCAGGGCGTCGAACGCTACGCCGACATGTCCGTCATTCTGCAGCGCAAGGCCGCGATGCTCGAGGACGTCGAGGCGCAGAAGAACGCCCTCTACCAGGCCGCTTTGCTCGAGGAAGAGGTGCTCGAGCGTCCGCGCGAGGCGATCGGCGTGTACCACAAGGTGCTCGAGATCGACGCCGAGGACATCCGGACGATCGACGCGCTCATCAAGCTCTACCTCGGTCTGTCCGCCTGGGAAGAGTTGCTCGCTACGTACACGAAGAAGGTCGACCTTCTGCTCGACCCCGGAGAAAAGAAGATCATCCTGTACCAGGTCGGTGCGGTCTTCGAGCGCGAGCTCCGCGACGTCGCTCGGTCGATCGACACGTACCAGCGCGTGCTCGAGATCGACCCCGACGATCTCACCGCCCTGAGCCGCCTCGACGTCCTCTATCAGTCCGCGCAGAACTGGAACGAGCTCCTCGGCATTCTCACGCACGAGGCCGAGCTCACGCAGGACCCGGTGGAAGCAACGAGCTACCAGTATCGGATCGCCGAGCTCTACGAGAAGCACCTCGGCGACGTCGAGCGCGCCGTCGAGCTCTACCGAGAGATCCTCAATATTCTCCCGGACCACACGCCGACGCTGCAGGCGCTCGAGGGCATCAAGGACGGTGAGCGCGCGCCGCTCGCCGCCGCCTCGGTGCTCGAGCCCGTTTACGAGTCGATGGGGGAGTGGCAGCGCCTCATCAGCGTTCTCGAGGTGCAGGTCAGGGCGAGCGACGACCCGTTCCAGCGCGTCGATCTCCTGCACCGCATCGCGCGGCTCTACGAAGAGAGCCTCAACGATCACCGGCACGCGTTCGAAACCTACGCGCGTGCCATCTCCGCCGACAGCCAGAACGAGGAAGCGCTCGGCGCTCTCGAACGGCTCGCGACGTACATCGATCGCTGGCCGGCCGTCGCCGAGCTCTACGACCGCGAGCTCGACAAGCTCACGCCCGAGCCCGAGCGCTTCGTGGCTCTCGGCTTGCGCGTCGCGCAGGTCTACGAGGTCCAGCTCGAGAACGTGGACGCCGCCATCGGGCGCTACCGTCGAGTGCTCGAGGCCGATCCCGAGAATCAGAGCGCAGTGCGTTCGCTCGATCGTCTGTTTTCTCAGACCGAGCGCTGGGCGGATCTGGCGAGCGTATTGCAGCGCGAAGCCGAGATTGGACAGAGCCCGGAGGAGATCCTCGAGTTCAAGTACCGCCTCGGTCACGTCTACCAGACGCGTCTCAACGATCTGGACCAGGCGATCGCCGCCTATCGCGATGTCATCAGCGCGGCTCCCGAGCACCAAGACACGGTGCGTGCCCTCGAGGCACTGTTCGAAAGCGGCGTGAAACAGCTCGAGATCGGGCAGATCCTCGAGCCGCTCTACCAGTCGAATTCGGAGTGGGAGCGGCTCATTCGCGTGCGCGAAGCCGAGCTCGCACACACGACCGACCCGAGCGACCGCGTCGGCCTCTACCACCGTATCGCGGAGGACGCCGAGGAGCGCCTGCTCGATCCGGTCCTCGCGTTCAACGTGCACGTGCGCGCGATCCGCGAGGCGCCGCTCGACGAGCGGACGGGCGAGGAAATCGAACGGCTTGCGAGCATGCTGGACGGTGGCTGGGAACCTCTCGCGAACGCCTACGCCGACGTGTTGAGTCTCGAGGGCATGGAGCCCGGCACGCAGGCCGTGATCGGCAAGCGCCTCGCGCGCGTATTCGAGGAGGAGCTCGCCGACGCCGCGAAGGCCGAGGAGACGTATCGCTACGTCCTCACGATCGCTCCGCAGGAGCCGGACGCGCTCGCACAGCTCGACCGCATTTACGCGTCGCTCGAGCAGTGGCCCGAGCTCGCCGGAGTGCTCGAGCAGCGCGCCGTCGTCGTCAGCGACACGCACGAAAAGGTCGAGCTCTACGCGCGTCTCGGTCAAGTCTACGAGGAGCGCCTCGGGCAGGTGCAGGACGCGGTGCGCGCCTACAAGCGCATCTTCGACGAGCTCGAGCCGGCGAACGAAGCGGCCATTGCCGCGCTCGCGCGCATCTACCAGCAGACCGAGGCGTGGGCCGAGCTCGAGCGCGTCTACGAGCGAGAGCTCCAGAACGCGTCGGGCGACGTGCAGGAGGCGGAGATCCGCGCGAAGGTCGCGCACCTCGCGGCGGACCGACTCGGCAACGTGCCGGCGGCCATCGAAGGCTGGAAGCGAGTCCTCGATCTACGCGGCGAGGATCCGGAGGCGCTGCGGGCGCTCGCCGGGCTCTACGAGCGCCAGGGTCAGTGGGCCGAGCTCACCGACGTCCTCGAGCGGCACTTCGACATCGCCGAGAGCGACGAGGACCGCGTGGCAGTGCTCGTCCGCCGCGCGCGGTTGTTCGCCGAGCAGCTCGGGCGCGACGACGAGGCGCTCGAGACGTGGCAGCGCGTCCTCGACATCGACTTCTCGAACGTCGCCGCGCTACGCGCCGTGGCGAACGTGTGGCGCACGCGCAAGGACGCGAGTGAGCTCGTCGGGGCTTTGCACGCGACGATCGACCGCGCAGCGGCGCTGCTCGACGCCGAGGAAACGCGTGAAATCTACAGGGAGCTCGGTCGCACCTACGGCAAGGTGCTCGAGCAACCGTTCGAAGCCGCCGAAGCGTGGCGCCATCTGCTCGAGGTCGACCCGGGCGATTTCGAAGCGATGGGCGAGCTCGAGAAGATCTACCGCAGCGAAGAGCGCTGGCCCGAGGTGGTCGACGTGAAGATGCGTCGCGCCGAAGCGCTCGCCGAGCCGGCGGAAAAGGTTCGCGAGCTCCTCGAGGTCACGGAGATCTGGAAGAAAGAGGTCAACGACTACGACAAGGCGACGCCCGCCCTGGAGAAGGTGCTCGCGGTCGACCCGGCGCATCCCGAAGCGTTCGACGCTCTCGAGAGACTGCACACCGCAGCCGGCCGCTGGGAGCCGCTCATCGAGCTCTACCTCGGGCGCCTCGACAGTCGCGAGACGACCGAGGAAAAGAGCGACCTCCTGCGGCGCATCGCCAAGGTCTTCGACGAACGGCTAGACGACAAGAATCAGGCGTTCGACGCGCTCGTCAACGCCTTCTCGGAAGACTACGGAGACGACGAGACGGCGCGGTACCTCGAGCGCATGGCGCACGCGACGAACCGCTGGCGCGAGCTCATCGACACCGCGAACGCGTGGCTCCCGGAGCAAGCCGAGGGCAAAAAGAAGATCCAGCTCTGCCTGCGTTTGAGCAAGTGGTACGGCGAGGACCTCGGCCACCCGGAGTACGCGCAGCCCTACTACCAGCAGATCATGGCGCTCGACCCGAACAACGTTCAGGTCCTGCGTCAGATGGCGGCGATCCATCGCCTCGGCGCGCAGTGGCAGCGCGTCGGCGAGACGCTCCAGCGAGCGCTCGACGTGGCTATCGCGAACGAGGATCGCAAGATGATCCTCGTCGATTTGGGCGAGCTCCTCGACAAGAACATGGGGCAGACCGACGAGGGCATCGGCTACTACCGCCGCGCGCTCGAGATCGATCCCAACTACGTGCCCGCGCTCGCGGCGCTCGAGCGCATCTACGACGAGCGCAACAATCACCCGGAACTCGTGCGGGTCCTCAGCGCCAAGGTGCCGGGGCTCCACGACGCCGAGCAAATCACCGCGACGAAGCTCAGGATCGCGGGGCTGTACGAGCAGAGCCTCGGCGAGTCGGAGCGTGCGGGCAAGGTCTACCGCGAGGTACTCGAGCTCGAAGGCACGAACCTTTCCGCGTTGCGCGGTCTCGAGCGCGTGTCCGAGACGCTCAAGGATTGGCCGGAGCTCGTCGGGATCCTCGAGCGGCAGCTCGAGGTCGTCGAGACCGAGCGCGAGCGCGTCGAGGTGCTCTTGAAGCTCGGTCAAATTCAGGAGGAGCACTTCCTGAAGTTCGACCTCGCGGCGACGCGTTTCGAGCAGGCCCTCGAGATTTCGCCCGGTGAGGAGCGCGCCTACGTCGCGCTCGAGCGGTGCTACCGAAGGCTCAAGCAGTGGCTCGATCTCATCAACGCATACGAACGTCACGTCGCCGAGACGGCGGGGACGCCGAGCAAGGTGGAGATCTACGGCGCGATCGCGCAGGTGTTCGCCGACGAGGTGGGCGACGTCGATCGCGCGATCGACGCGTACCGCAACATCGTCGACCTCGACGACACGAACGTGCCCGCGCTCGACGCGCTCGCCAAGCTCTACGAGAAGCAGGGCGACGCTGCGCAGGCGATCGAGTCGATGACGCGCGTCGCCGATCTGACGACCGACGGCACACAGCGCGTCGAGATGTACTACCGCATCGGTAAGGCGCTCGACGAGAAGCTCGGCGAGCGTGTCCAGGCGCGCGAGCGCTTCGAGATGGCGCTCGATCTCGAGCCGACGCACCTTCCGACGCTGGCGGCGCTCCGCACGATCGCCATCGACGATTCCGATTGGGACCGGGCGGCTCGCTACCTCGAGCAGGAGCAGGCGAACACGCAGTCGCCGCGGGCGCGAGCGAAGCTCCTCGTCGAGCTCGGAAAGCTCCGCGACGAAATGCTGAACGAGCACGAGGGTGCCGTTCAGGCGTGGGAGCTCGCGATCCAAGCGGATCCCGACTCCGAGGAAGCGGCGGTGCCGCTCGTCCAAGAGTACGCACGCACACAGCGCTGGCGCGAGGCCGAGCCGCTCGCGGAGATGCTCGTCAAGAAGAGCAAGGGTAAGGACCGCGCGGAGCAGCACGGGCTCTACAAGACGCTCGGCAAGGTGCACGCGGCGCTCGGCAACTACGAGCGCGCCCTGAAGGCGTATCAGACGGCAAATCAGCTCGACGTCACGGACCAGGAGACCATCCGCGGCATCGCCGACGTCGCTTACGAGCTCAAGGACTGGCCGAGCTCCCTCACGAACTACCAGAAGGTGCTCACCTCGCTCGGCGAGGACGAGGGGGAAGCTCGCACGGACGTGTACTTCCGCCTCGGTTGCATCAAGCGCGAGCAGGGCCAACCGAAGCAGGCCATCAACAACTTCGAAAAGGCGCTCGGTCTCACGTCGGACCATCGACCCACGCTCGAAGCCCTGGTCGACGTCTACGCCAAGGCGAAGGACTTCAAGCAGGTCGCGGCCTACAAGCGCCAGATTCTCGACAGCGTCGTCGAGGGCGAAGAGCGCTACGCCATCTTGAACGAGATCGGCGACCTCTGGGCGGAGAAGGAAAAGAACCCGCACAAGGCGATCGAAGCGCTCGAGGAAGCACAGACCCTCAAGCCGCAGGATCACGTGCTCTTGCACAAGCTGCTCGGCCTCTACCAGGCCGCGGGCGAGTGGCAGCGCATGATCGAGACGCTGCAGGCGATCTCGGACCTCGAGACGCGCCCGGAGATCAAGGCGCGCTACGTGTTCACGCAGGCGCAGATCTGTCGCGACAAGCTCGAGGACCAGGATCGCGCCGTCGAGCTCTTCAACGACGCCCTCGATTTGAACCCGAGCTACCTCGAGGCCTTCGAGCGCATCAACAAGGTGCTCACCGGTCAGAAGAACTGGAAGGCGCTCGAGCGCTCCTACCGCAAGATGATTCACCGCATCGCGGGCAAGGGGAACAGCGACCTCGAGCACACGCTGTGGCACCAGCTCGGCCTCATCTATCGCGATCGCCTGCAACAGCCGGATACGGCGATCGAGGCTTTCAAGATGGCGAGCGTCACGAAGCCCGATTCGGGCGTCGTGCACCAGATCCTCGCCGAGCTCTACGAAGTGAACGAGCGGTGGGACGAAGCCATCGAGGAGCAGCGTGTCCTCCTCGTCCAGGATCCGCTCGCCATCGATCCGTACAAGGCGCTCTACCGGCTCTACCTCCACAAGCAGACGTACGACGAGGCCTGGTGCCTCGCGGCCGCCATGACGTTCCTGCGCAAGGCCGACGACGAGGAGAAACGCTTCTTCGAGGATTATCGCCCGCAGGGCATCTTGCCGGTGAAGGGCCGTCTCACGGGCGAGCTCTGGAACACGTCGGTGTTCCATCCCGACGAGAACCAGCACATCTCGAAGATCTTCGAGATGCTCGCGCCGGCGGCGCTCCAGGCGAAGATCGCGCAGCTCCAGTCGCAGGGAAAGCTCCCCGTTCTCGACAAGCGCTTCAAACAGGATCCGGCGACGTCCACCGTCACGTTCGCGAAGACGTTCGGCTGGGCCGCCCAGGTGCTCGGCATCCAGGCGCCGGATCTCTACGTTCGAAACGACGTTCGCGGCGCCATCGTGGCCGTGCCCGCCGTTCCGCCGGCGTCCGTCGCGGGTCAGACGGTGCTCACGGGATTCCAGCCCCAAGAGCTCACGTTCATGTGCGGCAAGCACCTGGCGCACTATCGCGGCGAGCACTACATCCGGACGCTCTTCCCGACGCAGGCCGAGCTCACCATCATGTTGTTCGCCGGCGTGATGATCGCGTCACCGAACACGCCCATGCCCCAAGAGATGGCGCCGCAGATTCGCGCGACCGCTCAGGAGCTCGCGAAGTACATGCAGCCGGTCCAGCTCGAGGGCCTCCGCATGATGGTCAAGCGCTTCATCGACGACGGCGCGAAGGCCAACATCAAGCGCTGGAATCAGGCCGTGGAGCTCACGGCGTGCCGAACGGGGCTCATCGTCTCGGGCGATCTCGAGGTGGCAAAGAAGATCCTCTCTGCCGAGGAACAGCTGCCGGGCGATCTCTCCACGGCTGACAAGATGAAGGAGCTTTTGCTCTACTTCGTCAGCGACGAGTACACGGCCGTCCGCAAGGCGCTCGGTATCGCCGTCGCCGCCTGAGCGGGGTCGGGGGCTTCGACGAGCCGAGCGCACACCGTGCCGGGCTACTTGCCCGGCACGTCGAGGACGAGGCGTAGTCCGCCGACGAACGTGAAGTGCAAGCTCGTCCCGCGCTCGTCGGCGGGGTGCTTGGCGAAAACGCCGGCGTCGAGCTCGACGATGGGGCCGAAGCCGAAATTTTTGACGGGGTAATAGTCGCCGCCAAGCGCGAGGCGGAGCCACTCGACCCCGGCGTAGTCCCCCTCGGCACTCCCGGCATCGACGTTCATGGCCCGGTAGCCAATGCCGGCGAGCAGCCAGGGATCGAAACGCATGCCTTGGACGAGGTGATAGCGAATGAAGGGTCCGACGGCGTAGCTCGAGGCGCGGCAGCCGGAGCACTCGGTGCTTTCCGTGTACAGGGCGTACTGACCCCAGAGCCCGACCACGACCGAACGGCCGAGGCCGTAGCCGACGTCGAGGTTGAACCCGTAGCCGGCTCCGAGATCGCTCGACTCGGAGCCCTGCTGGAGGTCGCCCCAGGGAACGACGAACGCGGCGCTTCCCCCGGCGACGAGGTGCCCGCCGAGCGTGTCCGTTGCGGGCGGGACGAGCGGCGCTTCCGGCTCGTCGTTCGGTACCGGTACCGGGCTCGGCGGCTGGAGCAGGGGCTGCGCGTGCGCGCGTGGAGCCGCCGAAACGAGCAGGCCGATGACGAGCAGCCGGAGCAGGCGCATCGGGCCGCTCTTACCACCCCTTGGCTCGGTTGAGGATGGAAAGCGAACGGCCGCGCAACTCGTCTTGGCTCCGGCCGAACCTCCCTTACCGTGAACGATTCAGCCGATTTCGACCGAGGCAGCGAAACCGTGGAAATTCCACGCCCCCGCGAGAAGGGCCCATGGTTGCTCGAGATTTCGTCGCCCGAGGCGTCCGAAGTCGTTCGGCTGGATGCGGGCCGGGAGCTCGTCCTCGGGAGCGGCCCTGGCGCCGATCTCCGCCTGCCGGACCCCGCCGTGAGCGCCCGGCACTGCGCCGTGCGTCTC
>DASUTR010000735.1:0-6233 GCA_036374535.1 Polyangiaceae bacterium | reverse complement strand
GGTTCCTTCGCCGGAGCGGGCGGCGGCGCGCCGGCGAGCGCGGCGTCCGGCTCCTTGGATCGGAAGTCGACCGGAACGAGTCGCATGCGCTGGCCTTCGGGAAGCGTCAGCGTCTCTTCGTACGGCGGGAAGGGCGGGAGCTCGACCCGAATCGCGTGGCGGCCGGGGTTCACCTTGACCGCGTGCGCGAGATCGGTGACGGGCTTGTCGTCGACGAAGACCTTGGCGTCTTGCGCTTCCTTGCCGTTCACGCGGATCTCGAAAATCATCGACGGCGTCATCTGCTCGAGATCCCCTATCCACGAGCCACAGTCGGAAATCACGACGCCCGGACACGTCGCGCTCGAGCACACGACGAGGTGCGACTGCGCCTCGAGGAACTTTCCGGATTGCTTGAGCTCTTGAGCGTTCCGGTGGGCTTCGAGGCACTGTTCGCGGCTCGGTTGCGAGGCTCCGCCGCTCGAACTTTCGGGAAATGTTCCGGAGGAGGCGGGGGCTTGCGCGAACGACGCGCCCGAGAACGACAGGGTCGCGAGGGTCAAGGCCGAGCATCCAAAGCGCCTGATCATCAAATACACTCCGGTTTGTAAGTCTTGATGCCGTCTTTGAAGAAGTAGGGCGGATTGCACTCGCCGCTCTTTTCGGTTTCGGCCGGCCTGACGACGGGATTCGCGACGTTCGCCGGTACGCGACCGCGGATTCGGCGCGCTCGGGCCGACCCCGAGTCCGCGGCCTCCGGGCTTTCGGATGCCACGGCCGCTTCGCGAGCGAGCTCGATCGTGAGAGCCGTGTCTTCGGACACGACGACGGTGCGCTCGGACGATTCGTAGCCCTCGAGCTCGAGCCGGATCGAATGAGTGGAACCGCGCGGCACGTTCACGATCACCGGGTTTCCGGGGACGGGCTCGTCGTCCACGATCACGCGGGCGCCCGCGGGCTTCGCCACGATGCTGAGCCGGTGCGTTCCGCTCGGAACGGGGGGCGCTCCCGCGGCCTTCGGCCCGTCCGGCGAACCGCCGATGCGCGACGGCAGCACGAGCGCGCCGGCGACCGCGAGCGCGGCGAACAGGAGCCCAGCCGTGAGCGCGCGACTGCGCGGGCGCAGAGGACGGTTGCGGGTGGACGAGATGCTGTGGGCGACGGCTTCGACGGTGTCGACGCGCCCGCTCCTCGGGCGCGAGAGCGTCTCGACGCCGCTCTTGCTGACGCTCGCAGGACCCGACCACGCGGCGCGCGACGACGGCGCGGGCTCGTCGCTCCGCATGTCGCGCTCGGCGAACTCGGTCTCGACCCGGGCGATGGCGGCGGCGATCTCGCGCTGCCGCTGATCGAGCCGGTCTCGGCACGTGGCCGTGAGGAGCTGGCCCACCTCGCGCAGCATCATCGGCGAGATCGACTTCAAGAAACCTTCGAGCTCGAGCCGCATTTCCTCGGCGCTCGCGTAGCGATGCTCGGGCGAATACGCCATGGCGCGACTGACGATGCGTGCGAGCTCCGGATTCACCTCGGGCCCGAGATGGCGAACCTGTCCCGCGACCAGACGCCGCGCGATCTCGGGCTCGGGCAGCTTGTCCCAGAGCCGGCGTTCGGCGATCGCTTCCCACAAAAGGCAACCCATCGCATAGATGTCGGCGCGGAGATCGACGCGCTGTCCCATCACCTGTTCGGGCGGCATGTACGCGATGCGCCCCTTGACGACGCCGAAGCGAGTCTGCTCGGGTGACGCGCTCACCTTGGCGATGCCGAAATCGAGCACTTTGACGCGCCCGTCGTAGGTGAGAAACACGTTCTGGGGGCTCACGTCGCGGTGAACGAGACCGAGCGGATGGCCGTCGTAGTCCGCGAGACGGTGCGCGTAGTGCAGACCCGCGAGCACCTCGCACGCGACGCGCAGGCGCATCGGCAGCGAGAACGCCTTGCCCACCACGGTGTACGCCCCGGCGAGCGACAGCCCGTCGAGATACTCCATGACGAGCATCACGCCTTCGGGAGCGTCGACGACGTCGGACACTTGGACGACGTTCGGGTGGTTGAGGCGCGCCGACACGCGCGCCTCCGTGAGGAACATTTGCCGCATCGCCGGGTTCGCGAGCAGCTCTTCGCGCACGGATTTCACGACGACGAGCCGTTTGAATCCGCTCTGACCGAGCGCGAGCGCCAGGTAGACGTTCGCCATGCCGCCGCTGCCGAGCGGCAGCAGACGCTTGTACGTCATGCCCTGGCCGTGCTCGTGCTGCATCGGTCGTTTCACGCGGCGCCTCTTACTCCGGCTCGAACGCGAAGTTGTCGGCGTTCATCCAGGAGTTGACGCTCCCGTCCACGTACAGGCCGACCTCGCAGCTTCCGCCGACGACCTCGATTCCTTCCATGGACACGACGACGAACGAGTCCGCGGGGGTGGTCGGAATCGGCATCGGTTCGGGATCGGTGTCGCTGCAGTTTCTGGCGAACAGGTAGATCTCGTTGATCGTCAGGCCCCAACTGAAGAACCCCGAGAAGGTGTACGTGCCGTCTTCGAGACCCGTCACGTTTTGGAAGATCTCGACCTGGTAGCCGGTCATGTTGTGCCAGGTCGCGAGCTCGTACGCCCCGTGGGGCGCAGGCACGCTCCCCGTCGGCGCTTGGGTGTAGATCCAACGATTCGTCAGCGCTTCCGGCGGCGAGACGGTCCAACCCGTCGTGGTGTTGGTCTCGAAGCTCGGGTTCACGAGCTCACCGACGGCTCCCGTGCCGGCGGTGCCGCCCTTGCCCGCGGTTCCGCCCGTGGACGAGCCGCCGGTGTCGCCGCCGCCTTCGCCGCCGCCCTCGCCAGCAGTACCGGCGCTTCCACCGCGGCCGCCCGTGCCGGAGCCGGCGGAGCCCGAGGCTCCCGATGAGCCGCCGGACGTGCCCGATGAGCCGCCTCTGCCACCGGTTCCCGGCGTCCCGGACGAACCCGAGACGCCGCCCTGACCGCCCTGACCGCCGGTGCCGCTCGTGCCACCCTCGGGTGGACCGTCAGCGGGCACCTGCAGGTACTCGAAGTCCTGAAGGGAGCACGCCGCCGCGAGGGCCACTCCGAAGAGTGGCAAACTCAGGTTTCGGCGTGCCCATTCAGCTCGCAACTTCATGTCGCTCCGACCTTCCGTGCGAGTCGATCAAGGATCCTTGGTGAGGCTCGCGTTGTCGAAGTTCGCCCAGTGGTTGCCCCAGCTCATCGTGTGGACGCCCACCGTGACCTGGTTGCTCGTCACGACGATGTTCGGCAATACGACCTCGAAGTAGTCGTTCGTGTTCGCCGGCACGGGCGTGTTCACGGTCATCTCCGTGCTGGGGTTCGCAACGTCGTGACCGCGAGCGAACAACCATGACTCGTCGAGCGCACCCGTCTGACGCTGCACCCAGATCTTGAACGTGTACGTTCCGTTCGGAATGGGGCTCACGGTCTGGAACGTGTTCGCGTTGTACTTCTCCATCGTCGTCGCGACGAATGCGCGCCAATGAGCGAGCCGGTGCGAGACACCGCCGCCCGGGTTCGGCACACCCCACTCCCATTCGAGGTAACCGGCTTCGAGATCGCCGCTCTCCTGCCAACCGGGAATCTCGGCGGTCTTGCCGCCGGCGCCGAACATCTCGAAGTTGCCGTTGTCGAGCACGTCGGGGACCATCTCCTCGCCGCCCTCGCCGCCCATACCGCCGTCGGTGCCGCCGATGCCGCCCATGCCGCCGTCGTCGCCGCCGCCGGCCGCGCCGCTCGTGCCGGCGCTACCGCCCGTCGCGGCCCCGGCGCTGCCGCCGGTGTTGGCGCCGCCGGTGTTGGTGCCGCCGGTGGTGCCGCCCGTGTTGGTGCCGCCCCTACCCGTTCCGCCGGTGGCGCCACCCGTGCTCGAGCCGCTGGTTCCACCGTTCGTGGAGCCCGAGCTGCCGCCCTGCATACTGCCGCCCTTGCCGCCGGTGTCGTCGTCGCCGCCGCCACCGCCGTCGTCATCGTCGTCGGAACACGCGACAGCGACCATCAACGACGCAGCAACGCTCATCAACGCAAATGGTGATTTACCGATTCCGCGCATCATCGAATTTCTCCTAGGGCAAGACGACCAAAAGTTCAGCCCCCGCCTGCAGCGTGACGCTTCGGCCCGCGTCACGATCCAGAGCGAAGTTTACTGGTGAATCACTGTCGAACGCAAGGATGCGATCGGACGTCGGTCGCCTTACATCGGCGCACCTGAACTCGTGTTCGTCGAGACGTTAACATGCTCGAAACGATTCGCCCGACGGTCGGCGCGGAGAAAATATAAGTGCGCGCGCGTCATCGTGTACGTGCAGCGCGCACTCAGCGCGCACCCTCACGACATCATCGCACCCGCTGCGTATCGATATGCCACAGCGTCGCCCGGCCGTCCGGCGCCCGCTCAGAGCCCGAGCTCGAGCTTCATCGCGTCGAACTCGGCGAAGTCGGCGTGGTTCGCGTGGTACGCCCCGTTCATCTGCGTGAAGAGCGCCGCGCCCCAGACACCGCTCTGCGTCGGCTCCCAGAAGAACGTGCCGCGCCCGCGCCCGTCGGGCAGGTCGAACATGATCTGGTTCGCTTCGCGACGCGCGGGGTTGTACTCCGCGATGACGAAGGAGAGATCGGGGAACGTCTCGGCGAGCGTTTCGAACGTGTCGCGCCAGACGGCGGGCTCGCCCTGCCACGCCGGATACGCGGAAAGACCGAGGATGTCGAATTCGACTCCGCGCGATCGCGCGTTCTCCACCCAGTCGATCGCCCCCGCCTTCCAGTCGGTGTTTTCGAGGTGCAGCACGATCTCGATGCCCGGGTCGACTTCCTTCACGCCTTCGATACCGGCGATGAGAAGCATCGCGAGATCGTCCCAACGCCCCACGCTGCCGCTGACGGGATTCGGCGTGGAGTTGTTGCCCCAGCAATCGGTGCTCTGAGTCGGCACGTGAATGAGCATGCCCGGCGTGATCTCGTTGCCGACCTGAACGATGTCCGGACGTGCTCCCGCGTCGACGAGCGTGCTGATCGCGTTCTTCGTATAGGCCTTGAGCAACGCGGCGAGCTCTTCGACCGATTCTGCTTCGCGCCACGCTTCCGGGATGATCTGTTTGCCCGGATCGGCCCACGTGTCGCTGTAGTGAAAGTCGAGCATGAATCCCATGCCCGCGTTCTTGATCTCGCGACCGAACTCGACCGTGTGCTCCAGATCGCAGTACGACTCGCGCTTCACGCACGAGCCGCCGGTACCCTGCGCGTAGCCGTAGGGCGCAGAGGGATCCACGAAGGTTCGCAAGCGCACGGTGTTGAAGCCGTGGTTCTTGAAGAGCTCGAGCACGTCTTTCGTGACACCGTCGGTGTCGACGTACCTCGCGCCGCCGTCGATCGCTTCTTGAACGCTCGAGATGTCGATACCCATCATGTAGGGCCCGACGGGACCCGACCCTGCGTTGCCGGTCCCGCTGGTTCCTCCGGACGTCGTGCCTCCTGCGGTGGTTCCGCCTTGTCCTTCTCCGGCTTCCCCGCTCGGCGAGCCCGCGGCGCCGGCGTCGCCGCCGGTGCCTCCTCCGCCTCTATTTTTCAGGGGGATCTTCGGATTGTGACACTGCGCCAGGGCGAGGGCGCCCAAAGCCAGCAGCGGAGCCAGCACACGCGATGCCGAGCGTGACGAACCCACGCCCGCCGCAAGAGAAGCACGACGACTGGAGAGAATGCGAATGAGTGTCGTCGATAACATGCATTCGCGCCACTCATTTTTGTGTGGCTTTTCTCGTCGCGACTGTCGGATGGCATCCGACATTGTCGTCGTGCGCGAGTCGTCGTTACGACGGTCGGCGGCGCTCCGGCTCCGATCGGCGCGTTCACGAATCACGAGGCTTGGATCGTTGCGTGAAGCACGCGTGCGGCGCGATTCGAAGCGCGCGCGCTACACTCTTCCGCGCCGGCGCCATGAAGAAAAAAAGCGGCAAGAAGACACGGAGGAAGGCGCACGACGTCGAGCGCTCGGTGGCGCACAAGGACGCGGCGGGGCGCGTTCATCTTACGCTCCATCGCGATCCCAAAACGGGACACGCGCTCGTGACACTGGAACGGGCGGTCTTCCAGCACGCCTGGCAAAACCAGGTAGCGGCGGCTGCGGCGCAAACCGCGTACTCTGCGCTCGAAGACGGACCGAGCGTGCCGCGCGCCGTCGCACTCGCGCGAGGCGTGCTCGAGTCGATGTCGCGCATGGCCGAGGGGCTCCTCGCGCGCG
>DASUTR010000734.1:0-4961 GCA_036374535.1 Polyangiaceae bacterium | reverse complement strand
CGAGCGCGATCGTCCCGCTCCCGTCCACCCCTCCCACCTCGCTCCCCACGACGGGGCTCTCCGCGATGCACGCCGAAAGCGCCCCGGCGACCCCCGCGGCGAAACAGCCGGCAACCACGCGTTTCACCATCACCACCTTGGTCATATTGGTGGATGGCGGGGCGCCTCTCGGCTCATCACTCGATTTCGGATTTTTCGAACAGGGAGAGCGAAGGCGACAAAAGCCGGGTCTCGGGGTTTTCTCCAATCCCCCCAAATTCCCTCACTCCGGACTTCTACCCTTCCGTCTTCCTGGTGAATCCGACGCGCGTCAGCGCTGCGTGATGTCGCTCGTCTGGTACCGGCAGTACTGCGAGTCCGGCCCGGTTCCCGTGCGCACCGGCTCGGCGCCCGTGTTGTTCCCGGTGTAGCGCTCGCACACGGTGACGCTACCGTACACGGTGATGCGGTCGAAGTCCGCCGTGTCACCGTAATTCGTATTGATGCCGACGAGCGTCTGACCCTGCCGCACGGTCACGTCTTGCAAAATGACGTGGCGCGCGAACTGGTCGTCGCAGTTGCCGCACGAACGATAGAGTTTGTTGAAGTTCTCGGCGACGAAGTTCTGGATCGTGAGCGTGCCGCCGCCGTTGTGCTGGAACACCTTGTCGGTCGCCGCCTTCGCTCCGCCGCAGCGCACCGTCATCGTGGACGAGCTCGACTCGCCTTTGAACGTCGCGGCGTCCTCGCCTACGTCTTCCCACCACACGTTTTCGAGCGTGCAATTGCCACGGCAGTGCACGCCGTCCGCCGCGGGGTTGCCGAGAATCACGTTCTTCAGCGTCGCGCCGTTCGCGAGCTCGAAGAGCGGAAGCTGCCCTTCGTCTTGTCCGCCCGTGCCGAGGCTCCCCGACCCCGTAAACCGCTTCATTCCACCGTCGTAAACGCCGGAGACCGCGATGGTCGACGACACGCTCTGCGCACCCTGCGACGTCGGCCACGTCGACGCGCACGACGGCGCGCCTGCGGAGCCTCCCGTGCCGGCCGAGGCGCTGCCGCCCTTGCCCGCCGAGCCTCCCTTTCCGGCGTTGCCCGCCGTGCCACCTCGACCGCCCGCCGCTCCAGCGCTGCCGCCGCGCCCGCCTGGTGCGCCGGCGCCGCCGCCCGTACCGAGGCCAGTTCCGCCCGTGGGCGCCGCGCCTGCGCCGCCCATGCCGCCGCTTCCGACGGTACCGCCGCCGCTCGTCGTGCCGCCGCTCGTCGTGCCGCCGCTCGTCGTGCCTCCGCTCGTCACTCCACCGGTCGGGGCGCCACCGTTCTGTGAACCGCCGCTCTGCGCACCGCCCGTCGCGGGCGACCCGGACATGCCGGCGCCGGCCGTACCGCCCGTGGGTGGCGCGTCGTCGCCTTCGTCGCCTCCGTCACCCGAGTCGCCGGGAGTGGAGGAGCAGGCGGCGGCAAACGCAAACGAAACGAACAGCCCGAACACCCCTCGGAACTGGTTCTTCATGAATCTTACCTGTGGCACCGGTTCACCATGCCCAAACTAGCGTGCCTCGATCACGGCTTTCTTTCGAGCAGCATTCGCGAGGTTCGCCGCGACCGGAAGAATGCAGCCGAGCTGCGGATGGAGCGGGCCCGCGGTTTCGCGTACCGCGAGTCGCGCGCGGCAGGCAGCCCGCGGGCGTTTTTTCGCGCGATTCCGCCGCCGCGACGCGCTTTCTCACGATTCGCCTACTTCGAACGAGGTCGCGCGGTCGAGCCACGAACGATGAGTTTCACGGGCGCGAGCTCGACCTTCACGCGATCGTCGACGCCCTCGACGAGCTCGATGAGCCGCGCCATGGCGCGGCGCCCCATGTGCTCCTTCACGACCCCGACCGTCGTGAGCGGAGGATTGATGAAGTGGCTCATTCCGATGTCGTCGAACCCGACGATGCTGAGATCGCGCGGCACGTGGTAGCCGGCCTCGTACGCCGCGCGGAGCGCGCCGGACGCCAGCTCGTCGTTCGCGCAGAATAGTCCCGTGAGCGGCGTAGGCTTCGCCAGCAGCGCCGCCGTGGCGCGCTCCGCGGCGTGGAAGTTGAAGCCGTCCGTCTCGACGACGTTCGCGCTGCGCGAGAAACGCCGGTCGGCTTTCTCGAACGCGGCGCGAAAGCCCGCGAGACGCTGCTCGAAGCTCGGCGCTCCCTCGCGCGGAAGGAGCATCGCGATGTGCTTGTGACCCTGCTCCATCAAGTGCTCTCCCGCCATTTGCCCGCCGCTCAGATTGTCGATCTGGAACGAATTGACGCCCGCGACGCGCGGCGCGGTATCGACGAGCACGACCGGGATCGAGAGCGCGCCGATGTCCTTGATCATCGCCGGATGGACGCGCCACATGAAAAGCACGCCCTCGGCGTTCTTCTCGCGCACCATCTTCGGTAGGTCCTCGAAGCTCTTGTACGTGGTCTCGACGTACGAAAAGAGCAGGTTGTAGTTGCGCTCGACCGCTTCTTTCACCGCGCCCTGCACGATGTACGAGTAGAAGGGGTTCGTGATCGCGTCGTCCTGCTTGTAAAAGACGATGCCGATGTTGCGAACACGCTTGCGCGCGAGGCCTGCGGCGGCGGCGTTCGCGTGGTAGCTGAGTTCGCGCGCCGCCACGAGCACGCGGCTTCGCACCGCTTCGCTGATGCTCTCGTTCGGATTGTCGTTCAACACGAACGACACGGTCGCGGTCGAGACTCGCGCGCGCTCGGCGACGTCGCGGATCGTGGCGCGGCGGCTCGGCACGGGAGGCCGCGACGAGCGGGAAATTTTCCTGCTCGGGCTCGATACGGGCGGTCGCTCTCGTTTCCTTCGTGACATTCCGCTCGCGGCTGAGCCTCCGCGCATCCTAACGGATCACGGAACGGCACGGCGGAAATCCACCGCGCACGACGTTCTACGTACGCGCGAGGAACCTTCCGTGCGCCCAACCCTCGACCGCGGCGTCGGCGGTGACGATGTGCCGCCACGCGCCGTCTTCGTCCAGGACATCGACCACTCGCCCCTTCGGCAGCGGACTTCCCGGAACGACGTCGAACGATACCGCCGGTCCTTTACGCACGTTGAGCGTCGTCGTGGCGACGTAGCGCTCGTTGCTTGCGTCTTCACCGGCGTCGTCGTTGCGACCGAGCGACACCGCGCGCAGGCTCGCGAGCGGGAACGCGGGACCGGGATCGGTCTTGCGATCGGGCGCGATGTCGTCGTGACCGACGACGTCCTTCAAGCCGTACGTCGCGACGAGCGCTGGGCCCGCCTCGCGCAGGGCGTCGAGCTGTCTCGGGTCGTAAGCCGCCCAGAACTGGTACGGCGCGCGGCCGTTCTTGTGGCGATTCTCGACGACCTCGCCGTGCCAGGCGCGATTGTTCACGTCGAAAAAGCCCGAGCCGCGTCGAACGAGCGGCCCGGGATTGACGACCTCGATTCCGATCGTGAAGGCGTTGCAACCGCTGCGTCCCGCCCAGCGGCTCTTCCCCGCGTGCCACGCCTTCCGATTGAAGGGCACCATCTGGATGAACGTGCCGTCGAGGTCGAGCACCAGATGCGCGGACGCCTGGACGGCGGGATTTTTGAACGCGTTCACCGTCCCAGCTGCCGTCGTGACGACGGTGTAGTGGATGACCAGGTATTCGGGGGTGAGCTCGCCCCCCATGTTCGGAGTTTTTTCGAAACGCGCGCCGTCGAGCAGATGATCGCGAATGTTCATGGCTTCCCCGAGAAAGGTTCGGACTCCCCGCGCGCGGTGAACGCGCGACGGTCTCTCGTTCGAACGTACCACTGCGAGCTCGCTCCTCGATCGGTGGGTATAAGATTGACTACACTGCGATGTCTGCCGCCCGATAGGGATCTTTCGAGGCGCGGGCGCGGAGTCTGCCCGGAGGCGAGGCGCGGTCGCGTGGCTCTGCCCGAACGTGGAAATGGCGCATCTTGCGCCGCGAATCGCGCCCGAGCAGGGCAATGCACGCCGAGCGGGACGTGTCATACTCGAGGCGGTGGTCGGTGGAACCGGGGAGGTTCGAATGTTGGCACGTTACGTAAAGCGGGAAAGAACACCGTATTCGTTCGAGACGGCGGCGGAAACGATGGACGCCGCGCTCCGCCAGAAGCTCGGCTTTCGGCCGCCGCGCACGGTGCTCGCGCTCGCGCTCGCGCGAACGGCGCTCGAAACCGAGCGCTGGCAAGCGCTCTTCAATCACAATTGGGGCAATGTAAAAGCGGGTGAAACGTATCCAGGCGCCTATTTTACTTGCGAATCGTGCGAAGCGCTCGAGTCCGAGCTCACGTGGTTCATTCCGGAAGGCGAGCTCGATCGCCGAGACGGCTCGGTCGTCGGCAAAGTATGGCTCGTTCCCCCCGGCCACCCTCACACGCGATTTCGCGCTTACGCGGACGCGTTGGATGGCGCGCTCGCCCACGTCGAGCTCGCCTCGTCGTCGAGCCACTCCGACACGTGGGACGCGCTCTTGCTCGGCGACGCCGTCGGTCTGGTCGAGGCGCTGACGGCGCGCGGCTACTTCAAGCGAAACGTGCTCCGTTACGCTCGCCCGCTCGTCGCGCTGCAGGAAGAGTTCGCCTACCGCCTCGCGCGTCTCCCCGCCTCCGAGTTCGCGGTCCCGGAGCGCGACGCCGTCCGAGCGCTGCTCGCGCCCGACCCGGTCGTCGTCGCCGAAATTGCGGCGAGCGCCGGCGTCGAGGCCGCACCCGAGCGGGAGCTCGACGCGACGCGCCGGCATTCGCAAACCGTGCTCGTCGCAAGCAACGCCGAAGCGCCGTCGTCGGAACCGCCGGGTCGCGTCGCGTAGGTCGGAGTTTCCCTACGCGAGCTTCGTGAGCGGCCCCGAATCCGGATTGATGTCGCCGACGCCGTTCGTCGAAAGACCCATCATCCGGCAGATCGAAACGAGGAGCTTCGCGTGGGGCTCGTTGTTCACGTCGATGAAGCGGCCCGTG
This sequence comes from Polyangiaceae bacterium, assembly GCA_036374535.1. GTDB lineage: Bacteria > Myxococcota_A > Polyangia > Polyangiales > Polyangiaceae > PMG-095. The sequence continues at coordinate 5 of DASUTR010000734.1, read as the reverse complement.
CGGAG
>DASUTR010000733.1:0-3283 GCA_036374535.1 Polyangiaceae bacterium | reverse complement strand
CGGTGGCCGCCGGCGCAACCGGCGCCGCCTTCGGGACGAGCAGGATGGTTCCGGCGCCGAGCACCTCCTGCGCGCCGATGCGATTGGCGCTGCGAATCGCGGCCTCGCTCGTGCGCGTCGCGCGGGCGATCGAGGCGAGCGTTTCGCCGTCCCTGACGGTCACGACGACGCGCCGCTTGCCGTTCAAGCCCTCGAAGTGATCGATGAACTCGGGTGAGCCGGCGACGAGCACGCGCACGTCGCGATCGCGGAGCGTCCGGATGCCGGCGAGATTTCGGGAAGCTCGGGGAAAAACCTGCAGCACCATCCCCTCCTGCAGACGCGCGGCGTCGTCGATCGCGTTCCAGGCAACGAGATCGGCGCGCGTGACGCCGAAGGCGCTCGCGACGCTCGAGAGCGTATCGCCTGGGACCACCGGGTAGAAGAGCCGCACCGAGTCGGGCGACGCCGCGACGTCGCGCGTGACGACCACGACGTCGTCCTGCGCGGTGGCCGCGGGCGCGACCGGCGCCGCCTTCGGGACGAGCAGGATGGTTCCGGCGCCGAGCACCTCTTGCGCGCCGATGCGATTGGCGCTGCGAATCGCGGCCTCGCTCGTGCGCGTCGCGCGGGCGATCGAGGCGGGCGTATCGCCCTGGCGCACGACGAACGAAACGAGCTCTTCGCGGGAGCGTTCGAACGCCCCCAGGCTCCGAGCTTGCCCCGAGCTCGCCTTGGGCAAACGCACGGTGTAGTGCGGCGAGACGCGCCCGGGCGCGGCCGGGGGGGTGCGGCCCGCGAGATATGCGGGGTTCAGGCGTTCGACGAGCTCCGGCGCGACGCCTGCCGCGCGCGCCACGTCCTCGAGCGCGACGCCGGGGCCCACGCGCACGACATCGAAGCTCTCGGGCGGATCGGCGGCGACGTCGTCGAGCCCGAACGACTTCTTGTTGTTCATCGCGATGGCGGTCGCGAGGATCTTCGGAACGTAAAGCGAGGTTTCCCAGGGGATTCCCGCCTCGTGGCGTCCGAGCTCCCAGAAGTCGTTGGTGTTGAACTTCTTGATCGACCGGACGAGACCGCCGTGCCCCATGTTGTACGCGGCCATTGCGAGATCCCAGCTCCCGAAGCGTCGATAGAGATCGGCAAGAAACCGGGTGGCCGCCTCGGTCGAGCGCTCGGGGTCGAGCCGCTCGTCGACCCAGCGGTCGACGGCGAGGCCGTAGGTTCGCGCGGTCTCGGGCATGAATTGCCAGAGGCCGGCGGCACCTGCCGGCGAAACGATCGTCGGATTGTGGCCGCTCTCGATGAGCGAGAGCCACACGAGATCCGTCGGCAAACCGGCTTTGGCGAGCTCGGACTGGAGCGCCGCGCGGTAGCGGCCGCACTTCTTCGCCCAAACGCGGGCGACCGCGCGACCGCTCGGGCTGTCGCGATAGAAGCGGAGGTACTTCACGACGCGCTCGTCGTAGCGAAGCGGCAGGTTCGGGAGCGCCAAACCCCCGAGCCATTCGCTGTCCTTGGCGGAGGGCTGCAGGCTCGGGCGCGTGGCGGGATCGGGCGGCAAACCCGTGCTCGAGACTTCGGGCCCGCGCGGCGAGGAGCGCGGCAGGTCCCACGACCAGCCGGCGGTCATGCCCGGGAGCGGCTCGGGGAAAAGGACCCGTTCAGCCTCGCGGAGCTTCTTGAGCTCCGGGTCGTCCTTACCCGCGCGAAGGTCGTCGTTCGTCGGGCCTCCGGCGATCTGGCGGCGCGTAACGCGGTCGTCCGTGGGACGGGGTGCGCCCGGTGGAAGGGTGGCGGCCGGCTTGGCGGGCGCCTTGCCGCGTCGCACCGCCACCGGTTCGGCGGGAGGTGAGGACGGCGAGGCCGCCGGGACAGCCTTCTTCGGCTCGACCTTACGCGAGCTCTGGCCGCGCCGGGGATCGGGCGCTTCCGGCAGCGCGCCGGGGGGCTCCTTCCGGGGCACGCTCTTTTCGGCGGGCGCCTTTCCCGCCTGCACCGGCGGTTTCTGGGGCTTCGGGGCCTCTGCCGCGACCGCGGGCGGACCGAGGCCCACACCGAGGGCGGTGGCGACGACGAGCGGCACCACGAGGCGGCGAGCCATGCTCGCGTACTACCGGTCCGTTCGGGTCTGGTCAAATTGGTGGGGTAAAGTAACGTCCTCGCCCCACGATGACGCGCACGCGAACCGAAAAGGACACGTTCGGACCGATCGAGGTCCCGGAAGACGCCCTTTGGGGCGCCCAAACGCAGCGAAGCCTCGAGAATTTCGCCATCTCGAGCGAACGCATGCCGGTCGCCTTGCTGCGTGCGCTCGCGGTGGTGAAAAAAGCCGCAGCGCTCGTGAACGTCGAGCTGAAGAGCATCGACCCGAAGGTCGCCGACGCCATCGTGCGCGCGGCCGACGAGGTGATCGCCGGCAAGCACGATGGCGAGTTCCCGCTCGTGGTGTGGCAAACCGGCAGCGGTACTCAGAGCAACATGAACATGAACGAGGTCCTCGCGAATCGCGCGAGCGAGCTCCTCGGCGGTGAGCGTGGGGAAAAACGGCTCGTCCATCCGAACGACCACGTGAACCGCGGCCAGTCGTCGAACGACGTCTTTCCCGCCGCGATGGCGCTCGCTTGCACCGAAGCGCTGAGAAATCGAGTCATCCCCGCCGTTCGAGCGCTCCGCGACGTGCTCGCGGAAAAGTCGGCGGCCTTCGCCGACGTCGTGAAAATCGGACGTACGCACCTCATGGATGCGACGCCGCTCACGCTCGGTCAGGAGATCGGCGGCTGGGTCGCGCAGCTCGACCACGGCCTCGTCCACGCGGAAAGCGCAGTGCCCCACCTCGCGGAGCTCGCGCTCGGTGGCACGGCGGTCGGCACGGGGCTGAACGCGCATCCCGAATACGCGGTGCGCGTCGCCAAGAAGGTCGCCGAGCTCACCGGCCACCCCATCGTCACCGCCCCGAACAAATTCGAAGCGCTCGCCGGACACGACGCCATCGTCTTCGCGCACGGCGTGCTGAAGACGCTCGCCGCCTCGCTCATGAAGATCGCGAACGACGTGCGCTGGCTCGCGTCGGGACCGCGCTCGGGGTTCGGCGAGCTCTCGATTCCCGAGAACGAGCCCGGCAGCTCGATCATGCCGGGCAAGGTGAACCCCACTCAGTCGGAAGCCATGACGATGCTGTGCGCCCAGGTATTCGGGAACGACGTCGCCGTGAACGTCGGCGGCGCGAGCGGCAACTTCGAGCTCAACGTCTTCAAGCCGCTCATCGCCCACAATTTCTTGATGAGCGCTCGCTTGCTCG
>DASUTR010000732.1:0-5475 GCA_036374535.1 Polyangiaceae bacterium | reverse complement strand
GGGACGATGGCCGAGGTCTTCGCCTGGCTCGGGCAGAACCAGCGCAAAAAAACCGAGCAGGCAGGCCATGCGCCGTCTCCGCACGACTCAACGAAGTGAACTCCCCGGGGCCCGAGTTGCATCTAACGTCAGCAAAATGCGTAAAAGGTGATGGCTGCGGTCGTCACCGCACCGTCACGGCGACGCCGTCAGAGTTCCTGCCTGACCTGCAAGTACACCGTGCGCCCCTGCAGCGGGTAGTCCACTCCGGCAAATCCCGGATCGGCGGCCTCGGCGCCGAGGACGTTGCGGGCGTTCAGGGACGCCGCGGTTTCGCGCCTGCCCCAGAAGTGAAGGCCCACCGTCGAGACGCCCACGTCGAGGAGCGCGTACGGAGGCAGCGAGTAACGCTCGCCCGCCTCGAGCGCGTTGTCGTCGCTCGCCAACCGCGTCGTCACGAGGATCGCGTCCGCGTTCAGCCGAAGCGGGAGCCCCGGCAGCTTCGCGAGCGCTCCGGTTCGGAAAATGTACTCGGGATAGATCGGGTTGTCTTCGCCGAGCAGATCGCGCCGGTAGCCGATCTCGTCTTGCCGCTGCCTCGCCCACACCCGCTCCCAGCTCGTGTAGACGTCGAAACCCGGGTGTAGCGTGGCGTCGACTCGTGTCTCCCAGGACAACGACTCGAGCTCGGCGACGTTCTGCGCCTCTTGATTGATGCCGACGAGCGTGAATTGGGCCTTGTCGGTGAGGCGATTGTACGAAAGTCCGGTGCTGGCGGCGAGTCGCTCTTTCAGTCGGTACAGGGCTTGAGCTTCGAGGGTCGCGACGCGCTGCGGCTCGAGCGCCGGATTACCGATGACGCCGCCGGCGACGAGCGGCCGCTCGTACAAGAGCGCGGGAGAGGGAGCTTTGAACGCCGTCCCGCCCATCAGCTTGAAGAAGAGCCCTTCGGCGGGGTTCAAAACGGCCGCCCCGCGCCCGCTCGTCTGTCCTCCGTAGATGCTGTGCCGATCGAAGCGAACGCCCGCGGTCAGCGACAGCTCCTCGAGTGGCGCGTACCGCACCTGCGCGAGCGCGCCGAAGTTCTCGAGCGTCGTCGGCTCCGCGCGCGGCTCCGTCCCGGGCAACGGCTCGCCCGGCGAGACGCCGCCGATCTCGAGCTTCGAGATGGCGGAGGGCGTGAGCGGCTCTTCGCGATCGAAGCTCTGCTCGAGCCCGCCGACGATTTCGAGGTTCCCGAGCGGCCGGTAGCTCGCCTCGAGCGTCGTCGCGATCCCGCGCGAGGAAAAGCGACGCTTGACCCAAAATAGCTCGCTCCCCACCTCGATGTGATCGGCGTCCGTCGGACCGTCGAAGGAACCCGTCGTGCGCACGACGAAGCCGAGATCCTTGGCCGGCTCCCACTCGAACGCGAGCGTCAGCGACCCCTGATGGAGCGAAACCCGCGTCGGCGTGACCGCAGCGTCGTTGCTCGTCGAGGTGAGCTGAAGCCACTGCGCGAATTCGTCGTTGCGGTCCAAGCGGGCGTAGCGGCCGACGAGGCGCAGCCGATAGTTCTTGCGGCCGTGGAGCGTCGCGCGCGCGTAGGTCGAGACCGAGCGAGCTTCGAAGCCGTCCGTGGGCGTGGCGAGCGTCACGTCATCCGGAAGTCGCGGAGCGGGAGAGCTCTCGGGCAGCGCGAGACCCGACCGATCCTCGAAATCGTAACGAGCCGCGAGCAGGAGCTCGAAAGGCCCGACGGGGGCGCCGACGACGGCGTCGGCGTCGTAGCCGAAACGCCCTGCGTCCGTCAGCGAGGCGCCGGTGCGCACCTCGCCGCCGCGTAACGTGTCGCCGTTCCGCGTGATGACGTTCACGACGCCCAAGAAAGCGTCCGCGCCGTAGAGCGACGACGTGGGGCCGCGCACGATTTCGATGCGCTCGATGGCCGAGAGCGCGATGAGCTCGGGTCCGAGCCAGTGCCCGCCGGTCGGGTGAAACGTGACCGGCACGCCGTCGATCATCACCTTGACGGTGCCGCTCTCGCCCGAAAGGCCGCCCGCCATTCCGCGCACGCCGACGTTCGGCAAGACGTGGTCGTCGACGACGTAGAACCCCGTGACGTGCTGGAGCACGTCGGCGACGCTGCGGTAGTTTCGCGCCACGATTTCCTGGCGCGTGACGACCGTAACGGCAGCCGGCGTCTCGTCGACGCTCGTGCTCGTCTTCGTGGTCGCCACCTTGAGCTCGAGCAGCTCGACGAGCGAGAGGTCGCCGAGCGCATCGCTCGAGGCCGGGGCCGCTGCGGGCGGAGCGCTTCCGGGCTCGGCCCAGGCGCTCGGCGCGGAGAGCAAGCAGGCGCCGAGGCTCACGAGCGCCGTGAAAAATCGGGTGGGCATGACTTCTCAGCGCGAAACCGCGCCGGCCTCCTCGCGCATTTCCTCTTTGAACCCGAAATCCACGCGAGCGCGCTCCACGTCGATGACGGTCTCGACGCTGAGCGGCTGGTCGATCCGTCCCGCATCCAGGACGAAATCGTTGTCCTTGAGATCGTAAATCACGTTGGCGGCCTGGACTCCGAGCGCGGAGAGATCCGGCACGACCGCGAACGTCCCGAACGCGACGTCGCGCGTGACGAGGCTCGGAATGCCGACGATCGTCGGAACGGCGTCCTTCGCGAGCAGGGGCAGCCAGCCGAGCCGAATGTGCTCGGGCGTGAGCAAGGCGTTGTCGTTCAGGACCCACAACGCGTCGACGTTCGAGCCGAGCAGGCTCGAGAGCGCGGAGGCGAGCTCTCGCGGCGTCGCGTCGTCGGGTACGGCCGCCGCCACGAGCTCGAGCTTTTCGACGCGTGCCAGGGCGGCCTGGTGCTTCACGTGACCCGCGAACGCGGAGCGATGCACGACGCCGACGCGCTCGATCGGTCGCGAGATGAACGTCCTCAGGTTCGACGCGCTCGTGACGAGCGGCACCTCGTACGCAATGCCGACGGCGTCCTCGACCTCGCTGTAGAGATCGACGAACGACGTGAGGAGGATCACGGCCGGCGGGTAGCCGCCGGGCCCGGCGCTCGCCTGGTAGCGGGCGTAGAGCGCGGTGGTCGTGTTGTCGAGCAGCACGACGCAGCGAGGCGAATGGCGGGCAATCGCAGCCGCGACCACGTCGGGTCCTGAGCTCGCCGTGATCTCGACGGCTTCGACGTCGAACTCCTCGCTGAGCTCGTCGGTGAGCGACGTCCAAACCGGGCGGACGCGCGGCGTATTCGGCAGGAAGACCAGCACGGTATCGAACCCGGCCCGCCGCGGCGTTCCGCCGAACTCTCGGGCACCGCTCTGCACGTCGACCTTCGCGCGGCTGCAGGCTCCCAACAGGGCGCCCGCCATACCGAGCAGCGCGAGCGGTCTCAGCCAGCGTCGCGTCATCGCCACGAGTCGACTCCTATCTCGGCGCGGATCGCGGGGCTCCACTTGGGAACGAGCTCCCGCAAGCGCTGGCCCGCCGGACTGAGAAACGACATCGCCGGGAGACCGACCTGTCCGCTCGGCAGGTCGCTCACCTGGAGCGGAACGCGCGTGCGGCTCTTGAGCCAGCCGACGCTACGCTCGGGGAGCACGACGGCATCGACCTTGTCGAATTGGAGAAGCGGCAGGAGATCGGCCACCTTGGTCACCGGCGTCAATTCCGGTGAGTTGCCCCCGAGAAGCTTGCTGACGAAGGCCGGCATGCGCGAGCGTCCGAGCAGATCGACGGCGCCGATCGTGCGGACCGAAGACGCCGAGACGGGCTTCTGCGAGAGCAACACGTAGCGTTCCGTGGGCGAGCCGCCGCGCTGGCCCTGGAGGTGAATCGTGTAGCTCTGCGCCTGGAGCACCGGCAGGAGCGCGAGCACGGCGTCGGGCCGCTGGCGCACGCTGTTTTCGAAATCCTTCGCTCGACTGAAAACGCGCACGCTCACGCCGGGCAGCGCGTCTTCGAACATTTTCTGGAGCGCCTGTGCGCCCGTCTGGGCGTGCAGGAACACGTAGAACGTGACCGCCGCGTCCGCGCTCACCGAGCGCGTGCCGCCGCCGACCAGAAAAGCGAACGAAAAGAGCGTCGCCGTCGAAACGAACGCGCGGCGCCCGAGGCGCGCGCCGGCTCGCGTGGAGGAGCGATTCGGCATTCGCGTTCGTTCGTTCGCTCGACCGGCCGCTCACGCGGCGGCTCGGGCCCTCTCCGGCGCGTAGCGCACGACCATGGCCGTGATGTCGTCCTTCATCTCGCAGTTTCGCACGAGCTCGGTGACGCCTTCGAGGATGCTCTTCACGTCCGTCGTGCGGCCGGCGAGCTCCTGGAAATGGCTCATGAGACGCGCGACTCCGAGGCGGTTCTTCGGTGCCTCGACGACGGTTTCGGTGAGCCCGTCGGTGTACAGCAGGCAAATATCGCCTTCATTCAGCGAAAACGTGTCGTCGCGGAGCTCGAGCGAGATGTCTTCCATCAGCCCGAGCCACATGCCCTGTGTTTCGAGGCGTTCGACGGACCGTGTCGCCGCGCGGTAGACGAGAATGCTCTCGTGCATTCCCGAATAGGTGATGCGCGACCCCTGGATGCGCAGCGCCGAAATCGTCATGTACTGATCGGGGCTGATCGCCAAGAGATTCGGCCGTACGGCGCGGTTCACGCGCGTGAGCAGCTCGGAAGGCGCCGGAGGAATCGCGTCCGCGGAACCTCCCAAAATCAACGAACGAACCGAGGTCTGAACCATCATCATTCCGAGCCCCGCGGTGACGCCGTGGCCGGAAACATCGCCGATCAAGAGCCAGTCGGCTTGCGGAGCTCGGATCAGATCGAAGTAGTCGCCGCCGACGACTTCGGCCGGCATCATGCGCGCGGCGATCTCGTAACCGGCAAGCTCGGTTTCCTGCGGCAAGAGCACCGTCTGCACCTTGCGCGCGAGGTCCATTTCGCTCCACACCTCGGTCAGAGCCTTGGTGAGCGCCTCGGTCCGCTCGACGACTTGGCTCTCGAGCGTCTCGTTCATCTGCTGGAGCTTCTCGGTCGCGTCGTGGAGGCCGCGGTACGAATCGTTCAGCTCGCCGACCATCTGATTGAATGCGCCGCCGAGCACCTCGATCTCGTCCCCGGAGCGGATTTCGGCCCGGACATCCCGGTCTCCGGAGGCAATGGTGCGCGCTACGCCGGTGAGCTTGAGCAGAGGCTCGGTGATTCTACGCGACTGGCGCACGGCCACGAACGCGCCGATCAGCATCGCGACCGCGACGATCCCCGCGAGCAGCGCCAGCGTGCGCACGAGGTCGCGCTTCGAGCGGAGCCGCGCTTCGTCGAGCGCCGCCTCGGTGCGCCGCACCGAGATGCCGTAGCGGATGGTGCCGAGGATCTCGCGCCGCTCGGCGTCGAAGACGGGCATGGAAAATTCGAACAGCTCCTGCCCGAAGAGCTCGACGTTCCGGATCTGGCGCTCGCGCTTCGCGAGCGCCGCTTCGTCGAGTCGCAGCATCTTCCACGCCTCGGGGT
>DASUTR010000731.1:0-6867 GCA_036374535.1 Polyangiaceae bacterium | reverse complement strand
TGTCGATTTGGTCGAACGCGGGAGCATTGGCGACCGGATCGCCGGTGAAGCCGGGCGGTGGCCGGCCCGGGATCGCGAACCATTGCGACCAGCTCGAGCCCCGGCAGGCGAGCGGCCCCGTCGCCTGACAGTAGCGCTGCTGGATCACCTCGCCCGCGTGGGCCACGAAGATGTCCAAGCGCCCGTCGCCCCAGCTCGTGGCCGCCGGCGCGCTGTACAGCTCGCCGCCGAGATCCTCCCAGCCCATGAAGCGGGTGCCCCTTCGGGTCTGGTGCCAAAGCCGGCGATCGCGCGCGACGACGAAGACGTCGTACCGATCTTGCGTCCAAACCGTCGCACTCGGGCGAGTGATGATTCCCCGGGGGGGCGCGCCCGCATCACGCCACCAGTCATCGTACCGCGAGCGGCGATCACAAGGCGGCTCCTTGCAGGGACTTCGCCAGACCGCTCGGTTCGACCCGACGACGAAGAGATCGATGCGCCCGTCCGTGCCAACGGCGGCGGTGGGTCCGAACATGAAGGCGCCGCTCGGGGTGACGCCGGGCGCGGGCGCTCGATTCGAGCGATTGCAGCCGAAAACCAACCAGGCCATCGCCATGACGACCGCGAGTGTTCGCCGAGAAGGATTCATCGGAGACGACAAGCGCGCCAAGGCTAGCATGCCGTGTTCCGCCGACCGGCTCGCGCGCCGCCGTTGCCTCGCGTCGGGCGAGCCGCTAATACTCGCGCGGACTTGGTGAGCGCGCCAGAATCGTTGCCAAAGCCGGCGGAACCCGGCTCGCGGTCGCTCGACGCACGGCCGAAGCAGGCACCCGTAGAGACGCAGCTCGTCGTCTCCATCGCGCTCTTGTTTCTGGTGGGCGCATCGCTGGGCGGCGCCGTCGCTCTCTTCGGGCTCACGAACCGAACCGAATTCGTGACGTTCAACGCACTCGAGAAGGACGCTCGCACGGCCCTCTTGAAGCTCATGGCCGCAAGCGGCGCCGGCTTCGTCCTGCTCGGGGTGCCCTTCGTCGGGTACCTCGCCGTTCTGCGCCTGGGGCGCGTCGCGATCGGCCACTTGGAGCGATTCGCGAAGCTCTGCTCGCCCCTCATCGCCGTGTTCTTCGTCCCGCTGCTCTTCGATTGGCGGGTCTTTCAGGCGCACGACCTCACGTTCGTCGTCCTCGCGACGAGCTTCGGGCTCGGCCTCGAGCGCCTGCTGCGCGTCTTCTTCGAAGTGTTCCCGTGGCCGTGGGCACAGGCATTGAATCGGCGGCTTTCGCGCCGCTTGCCCCGCTTCGCGCCGCGCGTGCCGGCGCTCGTCGCCGGCGGCATGACGCTCTCGTTCTGCGCGTACATGAGTTACTTCACGGTGCTCCAGCACCTTCGTCTCGGGACGATGAGCTGGGACATGGCGATCTTCGACAACCTGATGTGGAACCTCATCCGGGGCGAATGGTTCAAAGCATCGCCCGTCCTCGGGCCCGAGGGGTCGCACATCCAGTACCACGCGACGTTCATCGCCTACGTCTTCGCGCCGTTCTACGCGCTCTATCAGCACCCGCAGACGCTCTTGGTGCTCCAGGCGACGCTCGCGGGGCTCGGCGCCATACCGCTCTACCTCGTCGCTCGGCGTCGGCTCGGAAACGGCTGGGCGGCGTTGCCGTTCGTCTACGCTTACCTCGTGCACGGGCCGCTTCACGGGCCGATTTTCTACGACTTCCACTTCATCACGACGGCGCCGTTTTGGGTGGGCTGGGTCATCTATTTTTTCGAGAGCAACCGCAAATGGCTGCTCCTCTTGAGCTTCTTTTTGGCGTTGCTCGTGCGCGAAGAGGTGAGCGCGAGCTTGTCGATGGTGGCGCTGTTCTACGTGCTCTCCGGGCAGCGCGCGCGCTGGGCGCTCTTGGGCGGGCTGCTCGCGGTTCTGTACTTCGTGGCGATCAAGTTCGTGGTGATGCCGATGCACGCCACGGGCGCCGACAAGCAGACTTTTTCGTGGATCTTCTTCGGTCTCATCGCGCCGGGTGAAGAGGGGCTCACCGGTGTCGTAAAGACGATCGTTTCGAACCCGGCGTTCACGATCACGACGCTCTTCGAGGCGGACAAGCTCGTCTACTTCCTGAAGACGTTCGGGCCGCTCTTGCTGCTTCCCGTCCGGCACCGTTTGACGTGGCTCTTCTTCGTGCCGGCGTGGCTCTTCACGCTGCTCACCACGGGCTACGCGCCGGTCATCGCGACGTCCTTCCAGTACACGTCGAACTACACACCGTACTTGTTCTTCGCGGCGGTCGTCGCCGTCTCCTCGTGGACGGAACCCGAGCTCAAGTTCCGTCGAATCGCCACGATGACGGCACTGGTCGTGACGGCGACCGTCTTCAGCTTCCAGCACGGCGCCATCTTCCAGCGCAACACGTTCCGGGGTGGCTTTCAGCTCGTACGATTCGAGCGCACGCCGGACGACAAGAAGCGCTACCGGGACCTCCACGAGCTCATTCGGAAGATCCCGCCGCGCGCTTCGGTTTGCGCTACCGAGTGGGAGGTGTCGCACGTCTCGAACCGGCCGGACGCGTTCACCATGCGCTTCGCGACGTGGGACGCGGACTACCTGCTCGCGAACCTCGACGAGGCGAGCTGGGGTCCGAGCCGCACGAACCTACTCGCGGCCCTGTCCACGGGAAAGTACGGGTTCATCGCGTCGCGCGGGCGCTTCGCGCTCTGGGGCAAGGGAGCCAAACACGATCGCGACGAAGAAGGAGCGAAGCTCCTCGGCGTCTCGCCTGCGGAAGTCGGAATCAAGCCCAAGGAAGAGCCGGCGAAGTAATGCTCGCTTACGGCTTCGAAGCGCCGCACACCGAGTAGCGCTTCTCGAGCTTTTCGAGCAGCGCCGGATTGTGCTGCTTGAAGTGTCCGTAATAGCCCTGGATCCCGAGCGCGAGGCCCACGGCGGCGGACGCGAGGCTAGCGCTCGCGAAAAGAACGATTGCGAGCCAGCTCGGGGCCACCCGCCGCGCGGTCCTGTAGGTGGCGAACGCGCCGAGGCTCGCGAACAGGACGAACGCGGGAACGGCATCGCCGAGATAACGCATCGTTGCTCCCGAAACGACGAGAGGAACGACGAAGACGAGCAACGCCGCGACGGGCAGCGCAAAGAGCACCCAGAGCAAGGGTAACGAGATGGCGTGGTTCCGAAATCTCGTGCGGCCCGCACGCCAGGCGTAGTGGCCGAGTACGACGAGCGCGGGTGCGGCGAACCACGCCCACGGGGTCGTGACGAACACGCCCGCGACTTGCTCGTACACCGAATAGTCCTTCGGCGGCTCGAACCATCTCGGGAACGCGTGGTCCGGGCTCGCGCCGAGCGCCGAGGTGACGAACGGAAACTTGCAGGAGAGATCGGGCGGGCGAAACGCATACGAGTAGGCGTTCGCCGCGACGAATGACTTCGACATCTGGAAGTCGATCCAGGTCAGCTGAAACCGCTGTCCGAATTCGAACCAGTGCTCGAAACGCGCCTTGTTGTAGGCGAGGAGCGCTCCCGCTCCGAGCGCGAGCGGCGTGCCTATCGCGACGAGGCTCTCGAGCAGGCGCTTCCAGCGCAAGGGAGCGCGCCAGGCCATGCCGAGCGCGGTCACCACGACCAAGCACGCAATCGCGAGCGAAAGAGTGATGCGACACCCGAGCGCCAGCGCCCAGGCTACGCCCGCTCCTGCGGCGAACGCGAACGAGCGCCGCGGAACGCCCGCGAAATGGACCGCTTCGAACGCGAGCGCGACGCCGGCCAGCAAAAACGCGTGGCCCCCGATGATCGCGGCTTCGTACACGCACTGCCGGGCAAGCATGAACGGGGTCGGATTCGCGAATCCGAACGCGACGACGGCGAGAACCACGAGCACGGTCGGAACGTCCTGGAACAAGCGCCGTGCGAAACGCTCGAGCAACACCGCGCCGGCGCCGAGCTGCAGCGTCGCTAGCGCGAACGTCGGGTACTGGTCGCCGAGCGGCTCGGCGATGTGGAGCGCCGCCTTCACGGCGGCGAGCAGCAGCGCGGGAACGGGACCCCAGTAGAAGTAGTAGTGCCCCTTGTAGAAGCTGGCGTCCCAATACCAGAGGCCCGAATTCGCCGGGTCGTACGGATTTTTCGCCGCGACGAGGGCGGGCGAAGGCTCGTTCAGCAGATGAAGCTGTCCGGCACGAAACGCCTCGGCCTGTTGGTCGATGCGGCTCTCGTACGTGGGCCAATTCGTGAATCGCCCCGCCGAAGCGATGAAGACGTAGCCGAGCTCGACGACGGCGCATGCGCCGATGAGCGCGAGCCACCGGGAGCCGCGATCCTCCACGAGCCAGCGGCGAACACCGGTCGCGAGCCGCCGCCATCGTTCGCGAAGATTCTGAAGCACTGCCAGGGGCGGAGTCTTGCAGACCGACATCGCCGGGGGAAGCTGCAGGCGAGGAAGATCCGGGCTATGGTCGCGGCTCATGGATTTGCTCGAAACGCGCGGCGCGACCCGGCGACATCCCTGGGAGATCTCCCGGGCGCGCGCTGTCGAGCGCATCGTCCGGCGCCGCAGCGACGCGCCCGTGAAGAGCATCCTCGACTGGGGCTGCGGGGACACGTACACGGGGCGCTTCTTGCTCGACCGGCTCGGTGCCGAGGCGCTCGTCGGCGTCGATCCTCACCTGACCGACGCCGATAGGGTGCGCTTTTCCGAAGGCGACCCGCGGGTGCGGCTCTTCAGCCGCGTCGACGAGCTTCCCGCTGCGCGCTTCGATTTGCTGTTGCTCTGCGACGTGATCGAGCACGTTCCGGACGACGCGGCGTTGGTCGCACCGCTGGTGCGCGATTTTCTGGCGGACGGCGGCCGCGTGGTCGTCACCGTTCCGGCCTTCCAGTCGCTGTTTTCCGCGCACGACGTAGCGCTCAAGCATTATCGTCGCTATCGCCGCTCGGAGCTCGAATCGGTGCTCGAAAGCGCCGGTCTCCGGGTACAGGGCAGCGGGTACCTCTTCGGCGCGCTTCTACCGGCTCGAGCAGTCGGCAAGGTCTTGTCTACCCTCAGGCCTCCGAGCGACGACGCGGCGGTGGGTGCCGGCGCGTGGCGCGGCGGCGAGCTCGCGACCAAGCTCGTCACGGCGGCGCTTTCTTTCGACAATTCCGTCCTGCTCGGTCTCGCGGAGCGGGGCGTGAAACCTCCGGGTCTCAGCGTATGGGCATCGTGCGAAAAACGCTCGTCGTAGTTCCCTGTTACAACGAGGCGAGCCGGCTCGATCCGAGCGCTTTCCTCGCCGTTCTCGAGAGCCAGCCGATGCTCGGCTTCGTGATGGTGAACGACGGCAGCTCCGACGACACGGCTTCGGTGCTCGAGGCTCTCCGAAAGCGAGCACCGGACCGCGTCGACGTCGTGAACCTCGAGCAAAACTCGGGCAAGGCCGAAGCGGTGCGCCGCGGTGTCTTGCGCGCCTTCGAGCTCGGTGCCGAAATCAGCGGCTATTGGGACGCCGACTTGGCGACGCCGCTCGCCTACATCGCGCGCTTCGCCGAACGCCTCGAGGGTGGGGATCTCGTGATGATTCTCGGCTCTCGCGTGCGCCTCTTGGGCCATCACGTGGATCGCAATGCCCTCCGCCACTATCTCGGACGCGGCTTCGGCACGCTCGCTGCGCTGACGCTGGGCATGGCCATCTACGATACGCAATGCGGCGCCAAGCTCTTCAAGACGACTCCCGCCGTCCGCAGCGTCTTCGAGCGTCCGTTCACCCTCGTCTGGGCGTTCGACGTAGAGCTCCTATCCCGGCTCTTGGCTCGTGAAGCCGAGGTCGGCGACATCGTGGTCGCGCGCCAGTGCGTCGAAGTTCCGCTGGAGGAATGGCACGACGCTCCGGGCTCGAAGATCACGCTGCGTGTCTTGCCGAGCATCGCGCTCGAGCTCGTGCGCCTCTACGTGACCGCGCGCGTCGCGCGGCGCTCCCGGCGATAGCGCCTCACGCGTGCTTCGCGCGCTCGCCGAATACCTCGACGGCGAGCGCCGCGATGGCCGCGCCGACGGCCTCGTCACTCGTCTTTCGCGTCTTCCAGCCGAGCGCCGCGAGCTTTCCGGCGTCGAGCCGCGAGTGGGGCACGTCGCCGCGCCAGCCGCGATCGCCTCCCGTGTAGCGGATGGCTGCGTTCGGATAAGGAGACGCCTTTACACAGAGCTCCGCAATGCGCCGCACGCTGGTCGCGTCCGGGGGCGCGATGTTGAAGATGTCGAGCCGCGCCTTCGCGTTGTCGAGACCGTAGAGGATGGCGTCGACGCAGTCGCTCACGTGCACGTAGGGTTTCGACTGGTTTCCGTCGCCCAGGACCTCGAGCTCCACCTCGGATTTTTGGAGCTTTTTCAAGAAATCCAAGGCGGCGCCGTGCGTTCCGCGCGGACCGACGACGTTGCCGAAGCGGAAGATGAGCGCGCGCAGATCGAAGCATTCGACGTACGCGCTCACGAGCGCTTCGCCCGCGAGCTTGCTCGCTCCATAGAGGGAGATCGGCAGGCTTCCGAGGCCGTCTTCACGGCACGACGCCGCCGTGTCTCCGTAGACAGTACCGGAAGAAGCGAGGACGAAGCGGGGCACGCCCGTACGTCGCGCCGCTTCGAGCACGTTGTGCGTCGCGATCGTTCCCTGCTCGAGGTCGAGCCGCGGGTTGTCGAGGCCCCAGCGTGCTTCCGGATTCGCCGCCAGATGAAACACGACGTCGTGCCCTTCGATCGCGCGCACGAGCGACTCGAGGTCGAGGGCGTCGGCTTGCACGAGGGCCGCGCGTCCCGACGCGAGCGCGTCCGCCACGAACTCGCGCTTGCCGATCGTGAGGTTGTCGTAAATGGTCACCGTGCCACGCTCGATCAAGCG
>DASUTR010000730.1:0-5200 GCA_036374535.1 Polyangiaceae bacterium | reverse complement strand
GACCTTCTCGCTGAGATCGAAGTTCGCGGTGAGCGCTTCGCCCGCGACGTGCGTGCGACCGAAGAGGTACGTCGAGTAGTAACCGGAGCTCTTCCCGTACGGCCCCGACATGCCGAAGCGCTCCGAGAAGACGCCGGCCATCATCGAGATGCCGCCGGCTTTACCGAAGGCGTCCGGAAACTTCAGCGCGAGGTACGCCTGATCGATGCCCATGTCGTTGACGATGGAGTATCCGGGGTCGGTGAGGTGGCTCGTCGAATAGATGATGTTCGCGGTGACGAGCGGATTGCCGATGATGAGCGCGATACCCGCCGACGCGTTCGGCGCGAGACCGACGTAGTTCCAATCACCCGAGCCGAGACCGACGACGCGCGGCAGCGCGTGCATCTCCGTACCGGCGCGGCCGTCGTTGCGACGCCCGAAGCCGACGCGCATGGGAACGCGGATCGACCCTTTGAGCGTCATCGCCCACTGATCGAGGATGGCGCCGAGATCCTGAGAGCTCGAGACGCCCAAAATGTCGGCTTCGCTGCCGAGATCCTGCGCGGTCGGCGCGAGGCCGACGCTCACCTGCAGCGGCTTCCAGCGCGTCTTCCGCTCCGCGCGCGGCATCGACATGGGGGTCGGTGCCGACGGAGGAGTCGGCGCCGGTTTGACGGGCGTCGCTACGGCTCCCTCCTCCCGGGGAGTGGTAGGAGGGGGAATGGTGGGTGCGGGGGGCGCGGCCGGTGCGATATCCGGCGCGGCCGTTTCAGCGCCCGGGGTTGCCGGCTGCTCAGCCGGGTCCGTGGGCGCCGCTGGCGGATCAGCGGCCGCCGCTCGGCCCGTGGGCAACGCAGCGACCGCGAGCGCCGCCAAAACAAACTTTCGCAGGCTCGGCATCTGTCGCAAGGGGCTCTCAGGCCGGCTCATAATGTCGGACCACGGGTCCGCCGATCACGAAAAGGTCCGCGACGTATCGCGCAATTTATGTCGCTTCTCGAGCGCGCCTGACCCGTGCAACCGGAGCCGCTCGACAGCGACCGGGTGCGCGACGAGGGCCCGCCGCGGAGCAAGGCGTGACGCGTCGCATACCGTTCGAACGCCAGATTTCAGTCCTGCCGGCTTTTTCGTTCGAACTCTGGGCTTGCGCCTTCGAAGCCAGCCGATGACGGCGCCGCCCGCGAGATTGGAGAACTACGCACCGCCTCCCCTGGATTTCGAGGTGATTTCGGAGGCCGTGATCGGTCGCGGCGGCTTGAACATGAATACACACGACCATGCGAATCATTCGTGGTGCCGGTGTTTCCATCCTTGCTGTTTCCGCTGCTTTCGCGTGCAGCGCGTCTTCCGGCCCTGCCGGCAGAGCCGTCGGAAGCGACGACGAGGGCGGTTCGAGCGGCAGCGGCGGAACCATCCCCGTCGGCGGCACCTCGGGCGCCGGCGGCAGCGACGGCGGCACGGGCGCGATCATCACGCAGGGCGGCTCGAGCGGAAGCGGAGGGAGCGGCGGAAGCGACACGTGCGGCACGCAGAGCGTGACCGGAACCCTCACGACGGAACCCGTCGACATCATCGTCATCCTCGACAACTCGGGCAGCATGCACGAGGAGATGGGTGCGGCCGAGACGAACATCAACGTGAACTTCGCGGAGATCCTCGCGGCGGGCGGCGTCGACTATCGCGTCATTCTCCTCTCGCGCCACCGCACCGGCGCTCGCACGACGGGTGAGACGTCCTCGAACACGTCGATCTGCGTCACGACGCCGCTCAGCGGTCTCGCGGCGTGCCCTTCCGAGGATCCCGTGTTCTCCGACCGCTTCTTCCAATACAACCTCAAGGTCGAGAGTACGGACTCGTTCGACAAGGCGCTGCTCTGGTACGACCTCGTCGACGACGACGACGACGCGCAAGCGCCGAACGGCTGGGGTCCCTGGCTCCGCGCGGGCGCGAAGAAGGTCTTCGTCGAGATGACCGACGACAACGAGGACATGACGGCAGACGCGTTCACCGCGGCGCTGTCTGCGAAGTCGGTCGAGCATTTCGGAACACCCGACGATCCGAACTTCACGTTCCACTCGATCGTGGGCCTGAAGGAGAAGGCGAATCCGACGGAAGCGCACCTGCCCACCGACCCGATCGAGATGGCCGTCTGCACCGGCAACGGAGCCGTCATCGAGAACCCCGGGCTCACGTATCAAGAGCTCAGCGTCGCGACCGGCGGTCTCAGGTTCCCACTCTGTCAGTTCCCCGGATACGACGCCGTTTTCCGCCGCATCGCCGAGGATGTCATCACCACGAGCACGTTCCAGTGCTCGTTTCCCGTCCCCGCGCCGCCGGCCGGTACCGAGCTCCGGCTCGACCGCGTCGGCGTGAGCTACATGCCGGGCGACGGCAGCGCGGCCGTCGAGTTCGGCCAGGTGCTCGACCCGGCGGACTGCCAAGAAAACGCTTTTTACATTTCCGAAGACCAGACGACCATTCAGCTCTGCGACCAAGCCTGCTCGATGCTAGAGGAGGATCCGCGCGCCAAGGTGGACGTACTCTTCAAGTGCGAGAGCACGATCATTCCTCCGCGTTAAGCTCGCCTCGGCCGTGGGGTCGGGGCCTTGGCCGCGGGGCGGAATCCTCGGCATTTCTGCGAACGACCGGGATGCTGCTACAGTGGAAAGCATGAATCGTTTCGGGCAGCGCCGCGGCGAAGCTCTCGAGCGCGCCCAAGAGCGCCGACGCCGCGAGGACAGTGCACCCAGGCTCATTCAGAAGGTCCCGAAGCTCGAGAGTCTCCGGCTCGAGATCGAGGAGCATCAGGCCGGAGGTCGGGTACCGGAGTCGACACACATCCGGCGCATCGTCGTCGAGCACGCCCCGGCGCTGTTCGACATCCCGTGCCTCGACACGCATTGCAAGGACGGCGGCCACGACGTGACCGACGCCATTTTGCGATGCCTCAACGAAGGCAAGACCTCGTTCGACGGCAAGGATCCGTGCAACGGTCAGACGGGCACGGCGCCCTGCCAGCGCGTCCTCCACTTCGTCGGCGTCGCGACCTACCGGTCCTGACGCTCAGGGCTCGCGAACGCAGGCCCCGCACTCGGGGGAGAACCAGTCGACGAACCCTGCACCGAGTGCGCCGCCGCGCACGGTGACGCCGAGGTCGTCGATGAGGCTCTCGACCGCGTAGACGAGGTCGTCCGTCTCCACGTCGCCGGCGAGCTCGAAGCGGCAGTCTTGGAACAGGAGTGTTCCGGGTCCCTCCGCGGGGGGACTCGGCGCGAGCGCTCGAGGCACGATCGATACCGCCGCGAACGCGCGCGGTTCGTCCGGCTCGTCCGGCGCTCTCGGAAACTCCGAGGCGACGATCGTGCTCCTCGTGATTTCCACGTCGTGTGTCGGGCCGAAGTGGTTGTGCCCGTCGTTCGAGAGACCGAGCATGAGCACCGAATCGACGATGCGCACCATGCCGTCCACGGCGTCGAGACGAAACGGCGGCCTCGTCATCGTGAGGCGGCGCAGCGTGACGGTCGAGCCGGCGGTGGATTCCACCTCGACGTCGCCCGCGCCCACGAGGACGTTCTCGGCCTCGGCGTCCATGACGAGGCTGCCCTCGAAACCGGGCTCCCGCGGGCCGAGCCACAGACCGGTGCCCTCCGTCGCCGTCGAGTCCACGCTGCGAATGCGCACGCGCGTGGCGCCGCCCGTCGCCGTGATCGCGTCGCGCCAGAGCGCGCTCGCCGAGATGCGGCACAGCGTCACGTCGGCGTCCGAGCCGATCTTGACGCCGCTGCCGGTTCCGGAACGAAGCTCGAGAGCCTCGAACGAGGCGACGATTCGCCCGCCGCGTTCGGCGTCTCCGTGCGCGGCGACGAGATGGGCGTTTTCGCGCTCTTTTTCGCGATAAGGGCCCTGCGCGTCACGCCGCCCGTCGAGGAGGAGCCCTTCGACGAGCGTCGGAGCCGAGTTCTCCGCGCCCGCGTGCTCGACCCGCAACGTCACGAGATCGTCGGGCGAAGCCGGCGGTCGAAACCAGCGCACGCCGCGCACCGACAGAGTGGCGCCGGTGGGCAGGCGGACGCTCGACATTTCGTAGTCGCCGGGCGGAAGCGTTACGACGGGGCGTCCGAAGCCCGCCGCATCGTCGAGCACCGCCTGGAGTTTCGTCGCGGCGTCGCTCTCGCTGCCGGGAACGACGCCGTAGTCGGCGGCATCGACGAGCGCCGTTCGATCGTTGTCGCGGATCACGATCTCGAGCTCGACGGGAGGCGCGGCGGGCAGCCCTTCGCCGGGCGTGAGCTCGAGCAGGAATCGTTCGTCGGTTTCGGCGAGCTCGTCCTCGCCGACCCAGACACGTACGAAGGCTTCGAGCTCGTCCGGAAGCCATTCCACGCCGCCCTCGGCGGGTTCGAAATCCGTGGTCTGACACTCGTTCTGCGCCTCGCCGGGAAGCGCGCGAAATCGGGCGACCGCGCGCTGCTCGTGCCGGCCGTTGAGGCGCACGGGAATCTCCACGACGCCGGCTCCTTCGGTGACGACGGTGGGCGGTGTGCGTTCGATGCCGAGCGGCTCGAACACGCGCACGTCCGTCTCGCCGCAAGCGAGGGCGAGCGCTGCGATCGTGCCGGCGCGCGCGGCTCGTCGGCTCATCGCCCCCGCAACGCCGAAAGCCGCTGTGCGAGCAGGGGCGCTTCGAATCCGCCGGGGTAGCGCGCGAGGTACGTTTCGATGGCCCGGAGCTCGTCGGCGCTCCGTCCGAGCGCGCGCAGCGCCCGGATCTTGCCGGCGAGCGCTTCGGGACCGAGAGGACCCGGCGCGGCCAGATAAGTCTCGAAGCTTTCGAGAGCGCGCGCCGGTTGCTTCAAGTCGAGCGACAGCTTGCCGATCGTTACGAGCACCGTGCGCGCCTCCGGACTACCCGGGTGGCGCGCGCGCAGGGTTTGGTACGAACGCAGTGCCGCGCGCGTGTTACCGGCCGCGAGCTCCGCGCGGGCGCGCGCGAGCAGCGACGCCGCGCTCGGCACGGCCGACGTTTCCTCGATGCGCGCCGGTTTGGCGATGAGCTCGCGCGGTTCGAGCACGAGTGTTTCTCCGGCTATCACGTCAACGGTGCTCGAATGCTCGTCTCCTGCCGGCGTCCGGAGCGAGAGCGTGCGCCGGCCCGCGGGGACGAAGGCTCGAAAGGGCAGCGCGAGCGGCGCCGCGCGATCGACCGCGAGCTCGAGCC
>DASUTR010000729.1:0-2387 GCA_036374535.1 Polyangiaceae bacterium | reverse complement strand
GGTGGAGGAGGTCGTGCATATCGTTCAGCGCGGCCTCGAGAAGAGCCGACTCACGGCCGAGAATCTGCGCCTCCGCGAAGCGCTCTCGCTCTACAAGGTGAGCGAGGCGATCGCGGCGAGCCTCTCGCTCGACGAGGTGATGTCGACGGTCACGGACAGCGCCTTCACCGAGGTCGGCGCCGACGTCGTCGCCACCTGGCTCGACGACGGCGAGGGCAGCTTTTTGCCGCGCAGCGTGATCGGCAGCCCCTCGCTGCCCGAGGGCGAAGAGCTCGGACAGCTCGATAAAGAGGCCGTGCTCGAGCGGCTCCGCCGGGGCGGGCCGGTCGTCGAGCACGGGGCGCGGGCTCGCGAGCTCCTCGCCGAGCACCCCGGCCGGCACGTTTCGAGCCTCGTCGTCGTACCGCTCAAGGTGCGCGACCGGCTGATGGGCTTCATCGCGACCCTGTCGCTCACCGCGAGCCGTCGCTTCGACGAGGGCCAGCGGAAGCTCCTCAGCATCATCGCGTCGCGCGCCGCCGCAGCCATCGAGAACGCCCGCCTCTACGAAGATCTCCAAGCGACGTTCCAGCAAACGATTCAAAGCCTGGCCCGCACCATCGACAAGATGGATCACTACACCTCGGGACATTCCGAGCGCGTCGCGCGCTACGCCGTCGCGCTCGCGCGCTGGCTCGGGCTGCCCGAATCTCAGATCGAAATCGTTCGTCACTCGGCGCTGATGCACGACATCGGCAAGATCGGCTGCGTGATGAATCTGAACAAGGCGGGCAAGCTCACGCAGGACGAGTACGAGATCTTCAAGCGTCACCCCACGTACGGGCGCGAGATCCTCGACCCGATTCGCTTCCTCGGGCCGGTGGTGCCCGGCGTTTATCTTCACCACGAGCGCTGGGACGGCCGCGGCTACCCGCTCGGGCTTTCGCGCGACGGCATCCCGCTCATCGCGCGCATCATCGCCGTCGCGGACACGTACGACGCCATGACGAGCGACCGTGCTTACCGACGCGCGCTTCCACACGAAGTGACGGTGAGCGAAATCGAGCGCTGCTCGGGCACGCAGTTCGATCCCGACGTCGCCGGTTCGTTCGTCGAGCGCATCGAAGAGCTTCGCGATCAAGCCCGCGACTCCGGCGAGCGAGTCCCGGAATGACGCGGCGGCTCCGCGGCGTTTGGCTCGGACGCCGGCGCTACGGACCCGTGCATGCGTTCCAGGAACGCGTACTCGCGGCGCGCCAGCGCGGCGAGCTCTTCGATACGGTGCTCTTCGTGGAGCACGAGGCGGTGGTGACGCTCGGGCGCGGCGCGCATTCGGAGAACCTCCTCGCCTCCGAAGCGTCGCTCGCCGAGCTCGGCGTGGATCTCGTGCGCACGGGACGCGGCGGCGACGTAACGTTGCACGCGCCAGGCCAGCTCGTCGCGTACCCGATCCTCGACCTGTCCCCGGAACGGCGCGACGTCCGCCGCTACGTGAAAGATCTCACCGAAACCATGCGCCGCCTCGCGAGCGAGCTCGGCGTCGAAGCAGGGACGCACGAAAAGCACATTGGGCTCTGGGCGGACGGCGCGTCACCCCACGCGTACCCGGGCGACGCGAGGGCGAGCGAGCTCGTCAAGGTCGGCGCCATCGGCGTGCGCATCTCGCGCTGGTGCACGATGCACGGCTTCGCGCTGAACCTGTGCAACGATCTCTCGCTCTATCGCGTCATCGTTCCGTGCGGCATCCGCGAGCACGGCGTGGGGTCGATTGCGACGCTCGGCGGGACGCCCGTGGACCCGCAGACGGCGGCGCGACGCGCGTTCGAGATTTTCGGCGAGGTTTTCGCAGCGCGGCTCGAACGCTTCGACGATCGCGCCGAATCCCCGCTCGACGGCATCATCCTCGAAGGATCGCGTCCGGAAGTTCGGGCCGTCGCGCACGATTCGTGATCGCCCCGTCCGAGCGCGCCACGGTCCGTTTGAAAATGACCATGGACGGTCGGCGCGCGAGAGCGTAGCGGTGAGCGACGTACCGGTCTCGAGGTGACGCTCTTTCGGCGGCACGACGCGAGCTCCGGTCGAGAAAGAGCGGGTCATGTCGACGGCGGGTAGAGCAGCGATTTCGTTCGTGGGGGCGGCGCTTTTGGCGTGCGAGCCGGCGGAGCAGATCGATCCGGGAAAACCCGGAATCGACGATCCCTCCCCGGTCGTTTCGGTACGCAACGATCGAGCGCTCGTCGCCTGGCACGAACGCTCCCCCCATCAGATAAAAACCAGTCGCTACGCGACCATCACCGGCTGGACCGCGCCCAGCATCTTCGGAGCGGGGAACTTTCCCGAAGTCGCGCTGTCGAGTCTCGGTCGCGCCGCGATGATCTACGTCGACTCGTCCGGATTGCGAGCGACGA
>DASUTR010000728.1:0-6208 GCA_036374535.1 Polyangiaceae bacterium | reverse complement strand
CCAACACACCGAACTCTCCGTCCACGTCTCCGATGACGCCTCGATTGTGCGCTTCGGGGTGATTTCGCTCGACCTTCAGGCTCGAGAGAACGGGAAACGTCGCGGACTTCAGACTTCCGAGGTGCCAGCCTCGGGTCCCATTCATGCCCACGTCCGGGCTTCGCAACGTCAACGTCTTGAGGTGCGGAGCAACGTGGACATCCTTGAGCGCATCGAGCAGATCGCTGAACGCCTCTTCGGCTGGGTCACCGTAGAAATCGACCGCCAGGTTTGCCCCAGCGCGGCCCACCCAAAGACGAGGAGCGTCGTCGAGCGTGCTTTGCGTGACGCTTGCGAGAGCCTGCGCCAACTTTTCGACCCTCGTCATCTCGGACGTTTGCGGCACTTTACCGTGCCGCTTCGAGCCTGCCTCGTGATTTTTCCGGATATGGTCTTCGACCATGAAGACCCGGCCGGTGTCGTGGGACGATCTTCGCTTCCTCTTGACGGTCCACCGCGACAGGAGCTTCTTCGCCGCGGGAAAGTCGCTCGGTGTTGCCGCCTCGACGGTCGCTCGCCGTGTGGAGGCCGTCGAACGGAGCCTCGGTCGCGTTCTCGTGCACCGGAGCAACGACGGCACGGAGCTCGACACCGAAGCGCTCAGGCTGGTGGCGTTGGCCGAGGAGCTCGAGCTCGGGCTCGCCTCCCTCATCCGTGACGGGCGCGACGCGGAGGTCTCGGGTACGGTGCGCGTTTCGCTCAGCGAAGGCTTCGTGCGCCCCCTCGTGCCGTTGCTCGCGCGCCTGCACGCCAAACACCCCGCGCTCCGCGTCGAGGTCATCTCCGAGTCGCGCCTCGCGGATCTCGCCCGGGGAGAGGCCGACATCGGTATTCGCATCGTGCGCTCCGCGTCGGCTCCGATCGTCTCCAGGTCATTGGGACGCGCGAGCACCGGACTCTTCGCCTCCCGTGAGTACGTCGAGCGGCGCCTGCCTGGCGCGCGGCTCTCGCGCGATGTTGCGAGCATGCACGACTGGGTGGGTCTCGACGCCTCGCTCGAGCGCTTGCCGCAGGAGCAGTGGATGCGCGCGTACGGCGCGAGCCGCTTCACCTTTCGCTCGAATTCGATCATCGCCATCGAGCAGGCGATCGTGTCGGGCATGGGAATGGGCGTCCTCGGCGTCGTACAGGCGACGTCGCTCACCGGCCTCGTGAAGCTCGACCTCGAAACCACGCCGCCGCCGGTCGAGGTGTTCCTCGCGTTTCGTCGCGACGCGCGGAAGACGTCTCGCGTTCGCGTCGTCGCGAAAGAGATCGAAGCCGACGCTCGGCGCCTACTCAGGTAGTCGATGCTGGTGTTCGCCCGTGCACATCCAGGCAAATCAGATGTGCAAATTTGCAAAACGATCTCCCTGGCGCCGGACGGCCGGCTTCTGGTACCGAACGAACATGCTCGAGAGCGCTCTCGCCACCGTCGTCGCCGACAGGATCTGGAGCCTCGAACGCCCGGTGTGGTTCGGCGGGGTGCGGCTGCGAGCGCGCACCACCGTCGTGCGCCTCGACGACGGCAGCTTGCTCCTTCACACCCCGGCGCCGCCGACCGACGCCTTGGCCGAAGAGCTACGCGCCTTGGGTCCGGTGCGCTGGCTCGTCGTCCCGAACTGTTGGCATCACCTCGGAGCACCCGCGGCGGCGGCGCGTTTCCGTGAGGCGCGACTCGTGGGGCCGGCCTCGGCGCTCCGCAGGAACCGGCTGCTCAGCCTCGACCTCGACCTTCATGACGGCCAATTCGGCAAGCTCGTTCCCGAGTTCGACTTGTTGCCTCTCGCTGGCGTGCCGTTCTGGGACGAAACGGTGCTCTACCATCGACCGACTCGAACCCTGCTGGGTGCGGACATCGCGTGCTCGGCGGGTCGGAACGACCACTTCACGTGGCGGTTCGGCGCGCGGATCACCGGCTGCTACGAACGGGTCCGCGTCCCGCCCGATGCCAGGAAAAAGCTCGAGGACAAGGCCGCGGCGGCTCGCTCGCTGCGCGCGATGCTCGAGCGACCCGCCGAGCGGCTCATCATCGGGCACGGCGACGTCATCGAAGAAGGTTGTCGCGATCGCCTCGCGCACG
Source organism: Polyangiaceae bacterium (assembly GCA_036374535.1). Classification (GTDB taxonomy): domain Bacteria; phylum Myxococcota_A; class Polyangia; order Polyangiales; family Polyangiaceae; genus PMG-095. The sequence goes on along the minus strand of DASUTR010000728.1, from coordinate 4,107 downwards.
CCTGGAGACTCGAGGGCGTAGAGGTCTGAGCCCGCGCCGCCGCGCGTTTAGATCAGGCGGGCACGGGGCTCACTTGCCCTTCGCTGCCTGCTTGGCCTTCTTCTTGTCTTGCTTCTCCTTGATCGAGAGCTTCTTTTCGTTGTTCTTCTTCGGCTTTTCCTGACCTTTTGCCATCGACGTTTCTCCTTCGCGTGCGCGTTTTCACGCGCGACGCGACTCTATCAGGTGCGGCGTGTTTTTGGAGGAAGAACGTCGTCAGCAAGACCGTGCGGGCAGCCGGGGTGTAGTAGCCGGCGATCGCATCGGTGGCGATCTCGCGAGCCACGTACCAGGCGGCTGCGCGTCGACGAACGTCCTGGTCGACTCGCTCTCGAAAATACCGGTCGAGCGCTTCGACGCCGCACGCAAACTCCTCCCTGAGGCGAACCCTTGGAGAGCAGCGCGTCGGAACGGTAACGTCCGCTGATTCGGCACACGCGCCGACAAGGTAGCGGCAAGATGTCTCGACTTGGCGTAGGCCACGAATCGCGACATGACGCGCGATAGCGATCGAGGAACCAGGTCGCCACATTGCGTCGTGTGAGCGGCAGTGTCTAAGCTGAGAGGTTACCGAAAGGGTTCGAGCCATTCGATGCGCGTTCTCGCGATAGTCTTCGCCTTCTTGAGCGTGCTCGGGGTTGCTTCGGCAGTCGTCGGGGCCGCGCCCACTTCCCCCGCCGGTAAGAAAGTCGTCTTGGTGATCGGCATCGACGGGGTCATCGATCTCGGTCTCGCTCCGTTCGTCGAACGAGTGTTGGAAGACGCAGCGAAAACCAAGGCCGATGCCGTCATTCTCGAGGTGAACACTTTCGGTGGTCGCGTTGACGCTGCGGTAGCCATCCGCGACGCCCTGCTTCGGAGCCGTCGGCCGACGGTGGCGTTCGTGAACAAACGCGCCATCTCTGCCGGAGCCCTGATCAGCCTGGCAGCAGAAAAAGTCGTCATGGCACGCGGGGCGACGATGGGGGCCGCCACCCCGGTCCAGATGGGTGGCCCGGGTGAAGCCGCGAAGCCCGTCGAGGAGAAAAGCGTCTCGTACGTCCGAAAGGAATTCCGGGCCACGGCGGACGCACGCAAGCGTCCCGGTCTCATCGCGGAAGCGATGGTCGACGCGGATGTCGAGATCCCCGGTCTAATCGAAAAAGGAAAGCTTCTGACCCTGACGACGGAGGAAGCGCTGAAGCACAAGGTGGCCGATTTCGAGGCCGACAGCCTCGACGAGCTGCGCTCGAAACTCGGTCTCTCGGACGCCGAAGTGCGCCGCGTCGACGTGAACTGGGCCGAGCGGGTGGTCCGGTTCCTGACTCACCCGGTCGTGGCGTCCCTCCTGATGACGTTCGCCATGCTCGGGATCCTGATTGAGCTCAGGACGCCGGGTTTCGGCATTCCGGGAGCCGTCGGGCTTTTGAGCCTCGTCGCGTTCTTCTGGGGCCACTGGCTCGTGGAGCTCGTCGGCTGGGAGCAGGTCTTGCTGGTCATGGTCGGGCTGATCCTGCTCGCGATCGAGGTTTTCGTGCTGCCCGGGTTCGGTATCGCCGGCGTGTTCGGCATCCTGGCGCTCATCGTCGGGCTGAGCTCGAGCCTGTTCGGAGCCGGAGCCTCGGTTTCGACGATCGTTCTCGCGGTTTCACGCGTGGCGATATCGAGTGCGGTGGCGCTCGTCGCTGGTTTCGTGTTGATGCGATTTCTTCCTGCGCTCCCCGGCGGGCGAAGGCTCATCCTCGCCACGGCGCTTCCGGGCGACGGTCGCTCCGAGTCGAGCTTGCTCCGCGCGCCGGGAATGCTCGGAACGGCGTTGAGCCCGCTGCGACCGGCGGGCATCGCGTCGCTGGGCGGTCAAAGGGTCGACGTGGTCTCGGAGGGCGAGTTCATCGATTCCGGGCAATCGATCGAGGTCGTGCGAGACGAAGGAACGCGTGTCGTCGTCAGGCTCAATCGGCCGCCGGCGTCGAAAGGAACATCCGAATGAACCAGGTAGATACCGGCCTCATGGGCGCAGGCCTCATCGCCATCGCGGTGATCGTCGGCATGATCGTGCTGATGTACCTCATCCCACTCAGGCTCTGGATCGCGGCCTGGTCCTCGGGAGCGTACGTGGGACTCGTCACGCTGGTCGGCATGCGCCTGCGCCGGGTGCCGCCGAGCACCCTGGTGACCGCACGGATCAGCGCGGTCAAAGCGGGCCTTGCCATCTCGATCAACGATCTGGAAGCGCATTTTCTAGCGGGCGGAGACGTCGTCCGCGTCGTCCAGGCGCTCATCTCGGCCGACAAAGCCAACATCGAGATGCCGTTCAAGCGCGCCGCGGCCATCGATCTGGCCGGTCGCGACGTTCTAGCGGCGGTCAAGATGTCGGTCCTGCCCAAAGTGATCGAAACGGCGCGGATCGCCGCGGTCGCCAAGGACGGCATCCAGCTCATCGCGGTCTCCAGGGTCACGGTGCGGACCAACATCGAGCGGCTGGTCGGTGGTGCCGGCGAGGAGACGATCATCGCGCGCGTCGGCGAAGGCATGGTGAGCACGATAGGCTCCGCCATGAGCCACAAGGACGTCCTCGAGAACCCGGATCACATTTCGAAGAATATCCTCGCGAAGGGGCTCGACGCGGGAACCGCTTACGAAATTTTGTCCATCGACATTGCGGACGTCGACGTCGGCGAGAACATCGGCGCAAAGCTTCAAATCGACCAGGCGAACGCCGACAAGCAAATTGCGCAAGCCAAGGCCGAAGAGCGGCGAGCGATGGCGGTTGCGCAGGAGCAAGAGATGCGCGCGCGCGTGGTCGAGGCCGAGGCGGAAGTGCCGCGCGCCATGGCCGAGGCGTTCCGAAAGGGAAATCTCGGAATCATGGACTACTATCGAATGCAAAATCTCCAAGCCGACACGGGGATGCGCGAGTCGATCGGGGGTCCCGAGGAGCCGCATCGAGGCGGTAGGTAACGGCGATGTCGATCGAGCAGCTCATCGTCCTCGTCATCTTCGTGTTGGCGCCGCTCTTGCAGACCCTGCGAGCGGCGCTTCAGAAGAAACGCGAGGCGAGCCAAGCGACGCCAGTCGAGAACGAGGAGCCGCCGCCCTACTGGCCCACGGCGCCCGAGCCACTTGCGCCTCCGCCGCCGGTCCATACGCGGCCGGTCACCACGCCGCCGGTACGCACGCCCCCCGCCCGGATCCCGCGGGCTGTCTCGAGTGCAAGCGTTTCGCCCCACGAGGTCGAGCCGCCGGCGCGGCAGCGATCGCGTCCGCACCGCCCGGCGGTTCTGATGCCGACGGGCCTCATTCCGCGCGATCGGCAGAGTCTGCGTCGCGCCATGGCGCTCGTGGCCATCCTCGGCCCGCCTCGCTCCCTGGATCGCGAGAACTAGTGAGAGAGCCGTTCACTCACGTGAGTCAGTGCCTGGAAATTTGGACGCGTTTCGCGCTGCCGTCGGCGACTCGGCACGCTGGTCCTTCGAGTAAGCATTGTCCGGTCGTCGTCTCGAGGACGATGTTCGCCTGATCGCCCGAGCCTACGTGGAACACGCGACGCGGGCGATGGCCCGTCCATTCGACCCGCCACTGACCGGGCGCGACCTCGAGCGGAAGAGTCGTCGGTCTCCCGTCACTTCCTAGACCGACCGTGACGCGCTCCCGGTCGTCGCGTGGGTGCCGAAGACTGCGAGCTTTGATGGGAACGAGCCCGAACGATGTGCTCGCATCGCCGAGAGCGTAGACCGGCCGGCAGAGCGCCGGCGTGGCTCGCGACTCGCGAACGCAATCTTCGACGACCCTGTGACGATGACGAACGTCCAGCGATGCTGGAGCATCGGGGGGTTTCGCCGAGCTCGGCGGCTGTATGGAGCGTTTTGCGAGCGCGCGTGGCCCTGCCTCGCTCTCGTAGGGCGTTGGCGCGGAGACCGCCGCTGCACACAGTACCGAAAGCGAAAACGCACGTGCCTTCATGCCGCGCTTCGAACGAGCGGCACGCGATATGCACCCGAGAGTCACAGCATGCGGCATCTCCCATTTATTACTTGGATGTCAAAGCAACGCCAGCTCCGTGTGACGCTCGCGCTGCTCGCCGCGCTT
>DASUTR010000727.1:0-11874 GCA_036374535.1 Polyangiaceae bacterium | reverse complement strand
CGGAAAGCCACAGATTGTAGAGGTTCTCGCTCCAAAACTCCGGCGGGTGCCGGTCCACGAGCAGCCGCATCGCCGCGAGGTCCGGCGCGTACTCGTAATGCTCGAGCTCGGGACCGAGCAGCTCCGCCGCCTGGTCGTTGCCGAGGGCCGAGAAGGCCACGTCGAGCGGGTTCGGGAGCATGCGGTACGGGGCTCTTCCCCGATTCGCGCGATCGTAGACGACGTTCGAGAACACGTGGCTGTCGATGACGTAGCGCTGGCCGAAGAACGCGAAGGAGAGCGACAGCGGAAGGGTTCCCTGTTCCGCCATGCCGTTTATCATGACGTGACTCGAGATGCGCTGCAGGCCGTACTCGCCTTCGAGGATGGCCTGCGCGAACGCGGCGTCGGGAACCCGCGCAACGTCGCCGAGCGTCTCGACGCCCACGTCCCCGAGCAGGGAGGACACGTCGTCGAGCTCCATGTAATCCGGCTCGCCCACGAACACGTTCACGGCGTGATCGATGCGATCGAAATGCGCGCGGAGGTCTGCGTCGACGAGGGCGTGGAGGAGCAGCATGCCCTCGACCTGACGGCGGTGGAAGGTTCGAGCTCCGTCGGGCTCGGTCTCGAACAGGCGAAAATCGATGCGCCCGAGCCACATCATCGCGCGGAAATAGCGACCGAGCGCCTCGCTGTCCGTGTAATGGCCGCGCGGCTTGAACTGCGAAAAATCCTCTTCGCGCGTCACCCCGAAGAGCGAGGGCCTGGCGAGCCCGCTCGCGTCGTTCGCGTGCTCGACGAGCTCCACGACGGCGTCGCGGGAGCCGCCGGCGACCGGTTCCACGACGGCGCCCGCGAGTAGGCTCGCGGCGACGGCGAGATACGTATCGGCGTCGGCGCGCACGTCGGCGGCGAGCTCGGAGCCCACGCCGGCCCCGAGCCGCACGCGCATGCCGTCGAGCAAGAGCGCGAGCTCGCCTGCGAGACGCTGCTCTTCGAGTGTCTTCAGAATCGCGTCGTAGGAGCGGTGAACCGCGTCGAGGATCGAATCGGCGGAAATGTAGACGGGAAGATCGGCCATGTAGATCGACGCGTAGCCGTACGCGAAGCTCGGAAACGCGCGCGTGCCGCTGATCACGAAGCCTTTCCCCGAGAGCGCGTGGAGCTCGGCGCCGGTGAGCGCGAGGGGGGAAGCTTGAATCACGTCGAGGCCGGCGATCGCGCCGGGCTCGTACGAGGGCGCGGGCTCGAACGCCGTCGGAAACCGCTCGCGAAGCGATGCCGCGTCGACGTCGGCGAGCTCCTCGAGCTCGACCTGGAGAGCCGCTCGCGCTTGCACGCGCGACTCCGGCCCGGTCGCCGTACCGCCGCTTCCCGAGCTCGTCCCGCCCGTCGCACCGGCGTTCCCCGTGCCGGCCCCTCCGCGCCCGCTGCCGTCGGACCCCGGGCCCGGCCCCGGATTGGAGGCTTCGCCGCCGCATCCTGCCAGGAGCGCCACGCACGCAACGGAAACGATCCTTTTTCTCATCGGTCCTCCACCCATGCCTCTTAGAGACGCATCGCCTTCGCCGAAGGCCAAAATTAACCCCCGGCGAGGTCGCGCGCCGCACTCGAGCGGCGGAACGAGGCTTGAGCCACTCGGCGGCGGAGACCCGCCGAAACCGAAAGCCTTGACGGCGATGATATGCACGATTATGCATATGCACAGACATGCAAACTGACCTGTTCGAGACCCTCGCCGACCCCATGCGCCGCCGCATCGTGGAAACGCTGCGCGACGGCGAGCAAGCGGTCAACGACATCGTCGGACGGCTCGACATCCATCAGTCGGGCGTCTCGCGCCACCTGCGCATCTTGCGCCAGGCGGGTTTCGTGCGGGTGCGCCCTTCGGGTCCGAAGCGCCTCTATTCCCTCCGCACCGAGCCGTTCCAGGAGCTCGATCGATGGGTGAGCGCGTACCGCAAGCTGTGGGAAGGGCGCCTCGATCGTTTCGCCGCCGAGCTCGACCGCCGGCAGCGCGCGCGCGCCGAAAATCGCAAGGAGAAGACCCGATGACGAACGACGCCAAGCGCGCGGCCCGCCGCGTCACCCTCGAGCGCACGTTCCGCGCTCCGCTCGCAGACGTGTGGGAGCTCTGGACCACGAAGGAGGGCATCGAGTCGTGGTGGGGTCCCGACGGCTTTCGCGTCGAGGTTCGCGAGCTCGAGCTGCGCCCCGGCGGGAAGCTCCGCTACGACATGATCGCGACGACCGAAGAGCACGTCGAGTTCCTGAAAAAAGCCGGCATGCCCCCGTCGCATCCGGCGCACGCCACGTTCACCGAGGTGACGCCGATGACCCGCCTCGCCTACCTGCACGCGGCCGACTTCATCCCCGGCGTCGCGCCGTACGACGTCTCGTACCTGGTCGAGCTTTTTCCCTCGAGCGACGGCGTACGCATGGTGCTGACCTTCGACGCGATGCACGAGGAGTACTGGACCAACATGGCCGTAAAGGGCTGGGAGCAGGAGCTCGACAAGCTCGACAAATTGCTCGGTGCGCCGCTGGCGGCGCACTGAGTTCAAGGCACGAAGGAGAACGACGATGAAGAAAATCACCCCCTTTCTCTGGTTCAACGGCAACGCCGAAGAAGCGATGAACTTCTACGCGTCGATCTTCGACGGCACGAAAATCGGCAAGGTCGAGCGCTACGGCGACTTCGGGCCGTTTCCGAAAGGCACCGTCCTGACCGCTTCGTTCGAGCTCTTGGGGCAGAAGTTTTTGGCGTTGAACGGCGGTCCGCAGTACCGATTCACGCCCGCGATCTCGTTCGTCGTCGACTGCGAGACCCAGGCCGAGGTCGACCATTACTGGTCGAGGCTCACCGCCGGCGGCCAAGAGCAGCCCTGCGGATGGCTCGTCGATCGATTCGGCCTGTCGTGGCAGGTCGTTCCCGCCATGCTGATGCGGCTGCTCTCCGACCCGGATCCGAAGAAAGCCGGGCGCGTCACGCAGGCGATGCTCCAGATGACGAAGATCGACTGCGCGGCGCTCGAACGCGCCGCCGCGGGTTAGGCGCTAGCCGAGCGCGATCTCGTCGCCGTCGATGCGAATCATCAACCGTTTCATCATTTTCTGAAGACCGAAGCGCGACACGCCGAGGAGCTCGGCAGCGCGCGTCTGGTTGCCTTCGGTGCGGCGCAGCGCCATCCGCACGAGATCCGCCTCGAGCGCGTCGAGTCGGCGCCGCGGGTTCAAGCCGTCGGGGCGCGCGGCTTCGCTGCCCTGCGGACTCTGGATTTCCGCCGAGAGATGCTCGACCTGGATCACGTCGTCCGCGAGCACGAGCGCGCGGCGTAGCTCGTTCTCGAGCTGACGTACGTTGCCCGGCCACGAGTACGCCGAGAGCGCGTCCGAAGCGGCACGTGCCAGCCGCACGCGACGATGGCCGGCGTGCGCGCGCACGAAGTGCTGGATGAGGAGCGGCACGTCGCCGCGCCGCTCGCGCAGCGAGGGCACGCGGACGCTGATGACGTTCAGGCGATAGAACAAGTCCTCGCGAAAGCGTCCCTCCTTCACGAGCTTCTCGAGGTCACGGTGGGTAGCGCCGATGACGCGCACGTCCACGCGGCGGACGGTCTCCGAGCCGACCGGGCGGATTTCGCCCTCCTGCACCGCCCGGAGGAGCTTCGCCTGCATGCCGAGGCTCATTTCGGCGATTTCATCGAGCAAGAGCGTGCCGTTGTGCGCGATCTCGAAGAGACCCGCGCGCGGCCTGACGGCGCCGGTGAACGCACCGCGCACGTGCCCGAACAGCGTCGACTCGAGCAGCGTCTCCGGAACGGCCCCGCAATTCTCCGAAACGAAGGGCCCGCGGCCGCGCGGTCCGTTTGCGTGGATGGCCCGCGCCACGAGCTCCTTGCCCGCGCCGGATTCGCCCACGACGAGCACGGGCACGTCCGCCAGCGTCACGCGATCGACGACGCGCAGCATCGTGCGGATCGCGTCGCTTTCGCCGACGATGGCGTCGTACGAGAAGCGCGTCGCGCGGCCGTGCGTGGCGCGCGCGAGCTCGCGCTCGGCGACGTCGAGCTCGGCCTCGCGCCGTGCGAGATCCCCCGCGAGCCGCGCTTCGGCGCGTTCCGCGCGACGAGCGGCACGGCGCAGGAGCAGCTGCGCTCGGGCGTCGGAGATGGCGACGGCGGCGAGCGTCGCTACGAGCCGGACCCAGCCGAGCTCGGCGGGACCGAAGGCGCCCCGCCGGACGCGATCGTCGAGATAGACCACGCCGAGCGCTTCGCCGTGCGCGACGAGGGGCACGGCGAGCACGCTGCGGAGCTTGAGCGCGTGCACGCTGCGATGCACCTCGGGCAGATCGCCGGCGGCATCGACGGCCACGACGGGCTCGCCGAGATCGAGCGCGCGCTCGGCGAGCGAACGGCTCAGGGAGAGCTGCTCGCCCGTGAGGTCGGCGTGCGCCAGGTTGCGCGCCGCCCGCGGCTTGAGCTTGCCCCCGGGAGCACGCAAGAGGAGCAATCCGCGCTCGACGCCGGTCCACAGCACGAGGGCGTCCACGACCTGTTTCAGGAGCGAGCGCAGGTGATCGCGCCGTCCGAGAGCGCGCACGAGCGATTCGATGTCGCCGATTTGCTCGACCGAGAAGCGATTTTCGACGTCGCTCGCCTCGGCGACGCGCACCCAGGGCAGCGACGCGATCGCGCCGCGGAGCTCGGCCGGCGCGCGGCGCAGGATCTCTCGCGCCGCGTCGCCCGCCGCGAGCGTCAAACGCCGCGTCATGTTGCCGTCGCCGACGCGCGCAGCGAGCCGTGCGCCGGCGGCGAGCGCCGGGCCGCGCGCCACGACGGGACCCGACGCGAGCGCCGCGAGCTCGGCGCATACCGCCTCGGCCCGCTGCGGTTCGGGGCGTCTCACCTCCACGGCGGCGCGGGCGCCCCACCATTCGAGACGCGCGTCGACGGCGACGTGCGGCGCGCGGCTGAGCGCGTCGAAGCGCGCGACGTCGAGGCCGACTTCGCCGTGAAAATGCAACCGCGCAGCGCAGCGCAGCGCGTCGTCGCCGTCGTCGCCGAGTCGTCCGCGCGCCCGGCGTGCGTGCTCGAGCGCTTCGGAGCTCGGTTCGCCCCCGAGGTCGGCGAGCACGAGATCGGCGTAGGCCGCGCAGCGCTTGTCGCCGGCGCTGCGCGCGCGCGCCACGGCGTCGAGCGCGGCCTCGCGCGCCTCGGCCACGGAGCCTGCCGCCGCGTGGCTTGCGGCGACGGAGAGCGTCGCGCGCGCGGCCTCGACACGGCGGCCGAGCGCCTCGAACAGAAGCTTTGCCCGGCGCGCGGCGCGCGCGGACTCGCCGAGCTCGCCGAGCCCGGTCGCCGCGGCGGCGACGCCGGTGAGGTACGTCGCTTCCTCGAGCACGGCGCCCGCGCGCGCCGCGTGCTCGGCGGCCGAACGGAACGCAGCGAGCGCCCCCTCTGCGTCACCTCCCGCGTGCAGCGCGTTCCCGCGCACCGCTTCGACGCGGGCGCGCTCCTCGTCCGTGGCGGCGAGCGAGCGCGCGCGCTCGGCGAGCGCGAGCGCCTCGTGTCGGTTCCCTTGGGCGAGCGCGGCGAGCGAACGCACCTCGAGGACGACGGCCGAGTCGGGCTCGCCGGCGAGCAGCGACCCCGCCTCGAGAGGATCGCCTCGATCGAGCACGATACGCGCGGCGGTCGCGGCCGCCCGCGCGCGCCCCGGACCCGACACGCCTTCGGCGAGCAACGCGCGCGCTTCGACTTCCGCGCGCACGGCGTCCCCCGCGCGACGCAGCACCTCGGCGCCTTCGGCGCGCGCCTCGGCCCCCGTGGAGCGCGAAGCCACGATGACGGCACGACCGAGCTCGCCGCGCCGCGTGAGGGCGCGCACGAGAGAGAGACCGAGCGCTGCGGGCACGCTGCGGGCCTCGACGCGTGCCTCGACCTCGGCGAACAGCGACGGGTCGGTGACACCGCGCTCGAGCGCGAGCGCCAGATCGACGGCGTCGGAATCCGCGAAGATTCGCCGATCGGGGGCGACGCTCGCCGTGAGGTCGACGAGCGAAAGGGAGTCCGGTTCGACGTCGGCTGCGCGAGCGAGCAGCCGCTCGACGAGCTCGTGCTCGTTTCGCAGGGCCGAGCGCGGCCATGCCGCCGCGGCGGGGCCGGTGAGCGCGACGAGAAATCGCACGAGCTCGTGGCCCTCGAGAGGGTCGATGCGCGCGCGAGCGCTCCGACGCTCTTCGCCGCGCAGCACGGAGACCGCGCGAGACAGCGCGAGCGCTTCGGACGCCCAGGCGTGGGGCTCGCCGGACAGCGCGTTTTCCACGTTTTCGAAGCGGCCGAGCGCTCCGAGCTCGTCGCGGCGAACCGCGAGGTATGCGCGACGAACGGCCGCCGTGCGGCGGGAGCGCGCGCGTTCCCGCGTTTCGTCGGAGCCGAGCACGCCGCGCGCACGAGCGGACACCCACGCCGCCGACGGGCGCGCGGCGGGCGCCGCAGAAAGCAGCGCTCGCGAAAGGCGCCCCGCTTCGCCCGAGAAGCGCGCCGAAAAGCGCGCGAGCGCCGCGGATTCGAAGCGCTCGGCTCGTGCGATGTCGGGCTCGAGCAGCTCGGCGAGAACGAGGCCGAGCGCGTAGAGATCACGGAGCCGCGCGTCGCCCGCGCCCTCGAGCGCTTCGGGAGCCAGGTAACGACGTGTCCCGCCCCGCGGCGTCACCTCGGTCGCGTCGGTGGCAAGACCGAGATCGACGAGCGTCGCGCGCACGGGTTTGCCCGCCTCGCTCGTTTCCACGACGACGTTCTCGGGTTTCACGTCGCCATGAGCCGCGCCGGCGGCGTGCAGATCTCGAAGCGCTTGCCCGATGTCACGCGCGACGACGAGCGCGAGCTCGTCGGAGGCGGCTTCCGTGCGTGCGGCGCGAGGTTCGAGCGCCGTGCCGGGAACGGAGCCGAGCACGATCAGGGGGGCGCCGGCTTCGATGCGGGAGCGGTCGGGGAGCACCAGGCTCTCGCTCGCCACGTCCGCGTCGAGCAACGGCGCTACGCGGCTCGAGCCGACGCCGGCGAGACGCACGGCCTCGTCGGCGAAACGCGGGCGCTGCGCCGCGCTCCTTCCGATCTTCAACGCCACCTCGACCCCGTCGCGCTCGGCGAGCCAGACCGCGCTCGTCGCCCCTCGTCCGAGCTCCCGCAGGAGCTTCAGGCGGCGCCCGCCAACCGTCAACTCAGTTGTCACGATGGTCCATGGTCCTGGCCCGCTGATTCTGGGCCACTTTCTCGTTTCCTGCCAACCCCGGTGTCTAACCACTAGGTGCGTGGCAACCCGAAAAGTGGCTCTCGGTCCCGCCCCTTTGCGAGCCGTTCACCCCGCTCAGGGGCACGGAGCGCCGGAGCGGATGAAGCTCTCGATGCCGTAAAGGTCACGGCGGACGAGAAAGCTCGGCTCGGCATCCCCGACTGCCCTCGGCATGCCCAATCCTCGCAGGAACCACGTCCGGAGTCGTTCGTTCTCGTCCGCGGACGCTGGAACGCAGGTTTGCGGGTCCACGGCGGCGAGATGACGCGTCGCGCAGAGCTCGGCCGACTGGCGCGTCGCCCAATAGTTCTCGGGCTGCGTCACGAGCTTGTACATGAGGTAGCTGTTTTCGGGACGGCCGCGGTCGATGCGAGGCATTCCCACGCCGAAGCGCGCGGGATTTTGGAGCGGGACGCCGGTCTTCGTGCCGGTCTCGGCCTGGTGAGCGACCCGCCCGATGGCGGTGACGAGCAGGCCGTCCGCGCTCGAAAGGTCGAGATCCATCATGCGATCCGTGGGGTTGTGGCACCCCGCGCTGTCGCAATGATTCTGGAAGGTTCGCGTTGCTTCCGCGCACGTGCCGACCACCTCGCCGGCCGGAGCTTTACGGCGATTGCTCGTGAGAAAACTGAACCGCTCGGGCGTCGACGGGTCGAGCGGAGCGAAGTCGAACGCGCGAAAGCCCGGGTCGTCGTCGGCGACGGGAACGAGGAGCTCGGCGGTGTAGTGCGTGTTCGGCTCGAGAAATGCGCCCGGAGGAAGCGCGTAACTCACGACGCGCTCGACGATGTCGTAGTGCGGAAAGAGGATCGGCAGCTCGGCGTCGTCGGGAACGAGGTTCGACGGGTCGCCGGTATAGACGACGAACGATTGCCGGACGGCCGTCGACGGCAAGAGATAGCGATCGAAGCGGAGCTCGAACGTTACGTCGATGGGGACGCCGCATTCGACGTCGTCGATCGTGCAGTCGAAGCCCGCGCCGTTCTCGGGATAGGTCGAAACGACCCGGAGCGGCGGTCCCGCGCTGCCATCGACGAGCTCGGCGCCCCGGGTGCACCCGGCGAGCGCGCCGGTGAACGCGACGAGCGCGCTCAGCTCTCGGAATACGTGCCGAGCTGCTCGCGGATGATTTGCTCGCTCACACCCGTGCGAATGTGATCTTTGAGGCAGTCGGCAAGCGTGATGAGAAGGTCGTCTACCCCGTTCTCTTCGATGATCTTGCTGAGGAGCTGGCGCGCTTCCCGACTGTCGTCTTCCCTCAAGAATTCGCGGACTTGCTCGGGCGAGAGATCGCCCCGAATGTCGAAATAAAGATTCTCGAAGAGGTACCGGACGAGCTCCTTCACGCAGGGCCTCCTTCGCCGACGGCGGTCCGGTGTCATACCCATGCGGTGGAACTCGGCGCAAGCTGTTTCCCCTGGTCGTCGTTGAATTTTGGCTCATTGACACCGCCCGAGGTTCGGATCGGCCGGATCGTGGCAGACAAGGCACGGTCGAGCGTTTTTCCTCAGCGCGGACCTACAGCGCGCTGAAAACCCCGGCGGATGGGGGTTGAGCTCCCCGCCGCGGCCGCCCACCTTCGCCGTCGCGTGGCAGATCGCACAATCGCGCTCGATGTGGCAGCTCACGCACGCGTTCAGATTGCGTTCGGCCTCCCGAGCGTGGTGCGATGCGGTCCGCGGGCCGTCCGTCCAGATCGAGGGCGGCGGATGGAAGCGCCCGCGACCGGCGAGCACTTCGGAGGGCCCCGTGAGCGTCACGCCCGCGCGCTGGTGGCAGCTCAAACAAAAGGACTGCTCTTGGTGGCAGCTCGTGCAGCGGGGCTCGTTGCGACGGGCCTGGACCGGGTGCATCGAGATGAAATCGTTCGGGTGAACGCGGCGCGGCCGGACGCGGCCGTCGTGGCAATCCGCGCAGTAGCGCTCCTGATGGCAGCTGCCGCAGAAGCGACCCTCGTTCGCGGCGACCTTCTTGTGCCGCTCGATCCAATCCGGGCCGTGCTCGGAGTCGTGGAGCCACGCGGGTGGAAGAAGCTTGCCGCCGGCGAAGCTCGTCTTCATGAGCCCGCCGCGCTCGGTGACGTGACAGGTCGGACAGGCGCGCGACGCGCCGCGCAGCTCCTTCGGCCCGCGCGGCGTCGCGTTCGCTCGATCCGCCGTATGGCAGTCGAAGCATCCCTTCATGCGCGGAAGCTGATCGGCGGTCGCGAGCTCGAGCGAGCCTACGTCACCGTGACAGCGTTTGCATTCGATGGAGCGGCCGACGTGCAGAGCGTGATCGAAGCGCAAGTTCGGCGGCGGGATCTCGAGGCGCGCCACGCGCTGCCCGTCGCTCGGTTTGTAGCCGACGTGACAGTAGCCGCAGGCTCCGATGAGATCGCCGCCGCTTTCGACCGGAGAAACACGGTGATTCGTGCCGTGGCAGGCGTCGCAACGCGTCGCGTGCGGCAGCAGCGAATCGGCGCTGCTCCGGCTGGTGCGCGCGGCGTCGTGGCACGTCGTGCAGGTCATACCGAGCTCTTTCACGTGGCGCGCGTGGTTGAAGCGGATACCCAGCGTCTGCGGGGGAAAGATCACGGGGCTGGGCCCGCCGTCGTCGGGCAGCGCGCCGGGCGGCCGCAGCGAAAGCGGAACCGCGCGACCGCCGGGCAACGGTGCGAGCCCGTGGACGACGGGGCCCGCGTCGCCCGGCGCGCCGCCCGGCGCCGCGACGACGGGCGCGCGGAGCGCCGCGAGCGCGGCGACGGCGCAGACCACGACGACACACCAAGCGGAGCGCGTAGCGTCGCGAGGGTTCCGCCCCGCCGTCATCGGAGCACCGAAAAGTCGAGCGTCGCGAGCACACGGTAGCTCTGCCCGACGATCCTGTTCATGGCGTGCTCCCACTCGACACCGAGGCGCGCCGTGCTCAAGACGTCGATTCCCGGAGAAATCCCCGCGCCGAGCACGTACGAAAAGCTCGTGGCGTAGCGCTCGGGACGCAGGGAATCCTCCCAGTCGTAGAGCGAGAGCACGACGAGCGTGTCGTAATAGCCGGCGTCGAACGTCTTCTTCGTCGTCACGTCGCCGCCCACGCGGTGACCGCGTTCCCCCGTTTCGATCACGCTCCGCGCCGAGACCGAGCCGTCGTTCCAGCGGTAGCCGCCGCCGAGCGAGCCGATGACGTCGAGCTCGGTCGTCGCGGGCGCCGCCTGACCGGTTGCGGCGACGTTCCGCGGGTCCTCGAGCGACTCGAAGACACGCACACCGCCCCTGAGCGCGGCGTCCAGGCGTCGCGAGAAGCGCACATCGGCACGGCCCGTGAGCGAAGTCTGCGCGGCGCGCGAAAACCAGTTGAAGATCGAATCGGCGTCGAACGTCGGCAAGAAATATTCGTAGTCCGCACCGAGCGTGACACGGCTCGTGACGTAGGCGTCGATGCCCGCGTCGAGCTCGCTCGTCGCCTGCGTATAGAGGTCGTACACGGTGCTCGCGAAGATCGCCCCGTAGTCGAAGTCTTCGAGTCGCGCCGACGCACCGAAACGCTCGGTCGAGACGCGATCGCCCCCGACGTACACGAGACCCCCTCCGGCGTCGACGAACGGCGAGACCAGCACGGTGTCGCGATTGACGACGCGCCGGTAACTCACGCGCGCGTCGAGCCAGCCGAGATCCGTCGTCGCGAGCGCAACGCCGACGGCGGGCGCGACGCGCGACTGCTCGAGAAACGAGGTCCACTGTTCGTCGGCGAGCCCGTCGCGAGAACCGCGATAGACGCCGTCGGCCTGATAGCGGGCCGTGCCGAGCAGCGGCAGGCCGGAGCGCTGCTCGGCGCCCGCGTACGCCTCGATTCGCAGAAACGCCGGCGTGTCGAGCGACACGAGCGCGCCGTCGAACGACCACCACCCGAGCACGTCGGTCACGTACTGGCGCCCGAGGCGAAACCCGACGAGTCCGCCGAAATAGCGGCGGCCCTCGAGGTAGGCGTACATGAGATCGAGCGGCGCCGGTTTCACGCCGGGGACGAAGCGCGGCGAGTTCGGATCGCTCTCGCCCGGGTCCTTGCCGAAGTCGGCGTCGATTCGCAGCCGCGAACGAAACGACAGCATCGGCCCCCGAACGCTGCGTTCGCTCTGGAGGTCGTAGAGCGCGAGGCCGAGGGTGCTCGTGTACCGGCGCGCGCGCACGACCGGTTCGCCGTAGGGGCTCTGGAACGAGTAGAATTGCGCGTCGAGCGCGGCATCGACCTCGGTCTCGTAGGCGCGCGCGGGCCGAGCGGCGACGAACGGCCCGGCCCCGGCGAGCACGGCGAGCACGACCCGCACGAGGTTCGGCAGCGTCGAGCGTCGGCGCATGCTTTCGGCCGACGAGCATCGCCGGCCGAACCGACGCGCGTCAACTCACACGACTCGGCCGCGCGGGGAGCTCACCAATCGATCGCCCGAGCGTCGCGGAAGAAGCTGCCGTTCGGACCGCCCTCGCCGAGCGTCGCCGCCCAAACGATGCCGCTCGCTCCCTTTTCGACGCTCCGGCTCGCGCCGGCACCGCCCATTCGGGTGCGCACCCAACCGGGACACACCGCGTTCACGCGCTGGCCGCTCGGAAGGTCCGGTGC
>DASUTR010000726.1:0-3677 GCA_036374535.1 Polyangiaceae bacterium | reverse complement strand
GCCGTCGTCGCCGCGCGCACCTTGGCGTGGATCGAGCCTGGGTCGAGCCCGGGGCACGCCGTGAAAATCGCGACGGCTCTCGCCCATGCCACCTCGTGTCTCGACCCCGATCGCAGCGGGCTCGACGAGGCGGACGTCGTGACGCGCGTGCTCGAGCACCTGCGCCCGCTCGATCCACGCGCAGCAGCGGGCGTCCGCGCGAGCGATCCCGATCGCGTCGCCCGCCGCGCCGACCGCACGACCGTCGCCCGCGCGCCGTTTCGCGGCGTCGTCGTGACGGCGTCCTCCCGGCGCGAGCGCATCCTCCGGCGCTACCTCGGAGCATTCGGCATGGGCTCGCCGCCGCGGCTCGAGCCGGATCGCCCGCGCTCCGACCTCGAGATCGCGCGCGTTCTCGGCAAGCTCGCGAAAGAGCGGCGGCGCCCGAGCCTCGTGTATCTCTGGTCCCCGCCGCCCGATCCCGCGACACGGCCAACGCTGGAAAAAAGCCTGCAGGCTCTCCCCCGCCGGCGCTTCGAGCTGCGCTGGATCAGCGTCCCCATCGATCAGGGCATTCCGAGCGGCGAGCGCGGGGTCCCGCGGGTCGTCGGCGAAACGGTGGGGCTCCGGGCGCGAGCCGCGCTCGTACGGGGCGAACGCTCGCTCCGCCGACTCGGCGTGCGAGTCGACGGAGCTCGCCCGCGGGGTCGCGAGACCATCGGCTGACGTTCCGCATGAGCACCGGTTCCGACGAAAGCGCCGCCGAAGTCCTGGCTCGCCACGGGCTCCGCCCGAAGCGTCACTTCGGTCAGAATTTCCTGCTCGACCGAAGACTCGCCGAGCGCATTGCGGGAGAGGCGGCGCCCGAAGGCGCGCTCGTCGTCGAAATCGGCGCCGGCCTCGGGGCGCTCACGCGACCGCTGCTCTCTCGCGCGCGCACCGTCGTCGCCATCGAACGCGATCGCGACCTCGTGCCGGTCCTGCGCGCGGAGCTCGAGTCGGAAGTCGCGTCGGGCCGACTCGTGGTGGTCGAGGCCGACGCCAAACGCTTCGACTACGAAGCGACGCTCGGGGCCGTAACGGCTCCGCGCGCGATCGCGGGGAACCTGCCGTACAACCTCACGGGGCCGCTGCTCGAGCGCATCACCGGTCTCGCCGGCTGCCTCGAGCGTGCCACCGTACTCGTGCAGCTCGAGGTCGCCGACAGGCTCGCCGCGCCGCCGGGGACCCCCGCGTACGGCGCGCTCGGCGTCTTCGTACAGGCTGCGTTTCGCGTGCGGCGCGCCTTCGTCGTGCGTCGCGGGGCGTTCCACCCCGCGCCCGAGGTGGACTCCGCGGTCGTCGTGCTCGAGCCGCTCGCCGAGCCGCTCGCCGTCGAGACGGAAGCGTTTCGCTCGCTCGTGAAGGCCGCCTTCGGGCAGCGCCGAAAGACGCTCAAGAACGCGTGGCGCGCGCTCGCGAGCAGCGACGCGCTCGAAGCGGCGGCGCGCAGCGCCGGGATCGATCTCGGCGCGCGCGGCGAGACGCTCGGCGTCGCAGCCTTCGCGCGCATGGCGCTCGAGATTTCCGAAAAGTGATACCCTCGCGCGCGATGCGCCGCTTGATGTCACTCGCAGCGCTCGCGCTCGTCGCGTGCGAAAAACCGGCCGACGCGCCCGCACTCGACGCGAAGTTCGGAGTCTTCTTCGGGGGTCAGGTGCAGGAGCGCGAGCAGCTCCCGCTGGTGCTCGATCGTACGCGTCAGTCTCACGGCATCCGCCTGGATTTTCGGGAGCCGCCGGCGCAACCGCTGCGAGTCGCGTGGGAAATCGAAAAGCCCGCGAGCGCGAAGCTCGAGGACGCGGGAAAGCTCGTCGAGTACGGCGAAACGCGCACGCGGCCCGGCGAAGAGCGGCTGGAGATCCCGCTCGCATTTCGCCAGAACGATCGACCGGGCGACTGGCGCGTGCGCGTGACCGTCGCCGAACGCGTCGTCCTCGATCGCCCGTTCCGCGTCGTCCCCCCGGGGCCCCCACCCCGCTCGGCGACGGACGACTGACGTCTTCGCGCGGGGGGCGCGCGCCCGAGGCTCGAGGTCGCCAGCGCTTCCGGCGTTCCGCGCGGCGAGCGCCCGACTTACCGGCCTCGGAGTTTCTCGTGGGAGCTGCCGCGTCCCACGTTTGGCTCGACGTCCTATCGGCTGGCCTGATCGGCCGCCTACGAGGCGCCGTCTCGGAAACCGCGTGGCGCTGGCTCAACCTCGAGCCTCGTCCGCGCGCCTACCCCGCGCTCCGCTTCGCTGCGTACTTTTAGCGCCGCCCGACGCCCGAGGGTCGCCAGCGCTTCCGGCGTTCCGCGCGGCGAGCGCCCGACTTCAGTTCGCGTCGGAGGGTGCTTCGGGGTTCTTCTCGGACTCGTCCGCCTTGTAGCTCTGGCCTTGCGAGAGCTCGAGCGGGCGGACGCGCGGGGGCGGCGGGTCGCCGTGGAGCTCGAGCTGGGTCGCGGCCCAGAGCTCGCGCTGCACGAGCTCCGCGTACTCCGGGCTCGACGGATCGCCGGTGAAACGGTCGATCTCCTCGTCCACTTCCTTCAGGTCGAGGCGGACGCGTACGGCGTCGAGCGTCTCCTTCGTCACGAACTTGTTCGTGAGTAGAACCGCCTTGTCGCCTTTCACTTCGGCGAATCCCGACCCGATAGCGACCGGCGTGGTTTGGCCGCCCTGGGTGTACGTGACGATCCCCGCGGTGAGCGCCGTGAGGAACGGCGCGTGCTGCGGAAGCACGCCGAATTCACCTTCGACACCCGGCGCGGTGAACTGCTCCACCTCTTCGGCGAGCTTCACCCCGTCGGGCGTCACGATCTCGAGCTTGAGCGTCTCAGCCACGTGTCGGATCCGCTCCTCAGGCCGCCGCGCCCTTCATGCGCTGTCCGGCTTCCTTCACGTCTTCGATGTTGCCGGCCATGTAGAAGGCCTGCTCCGGCAGATCGTCGAGCTTGCCCGAAAGGATCTCCTGGAATCCCGCGATCGTCTCCTTGAGCGGCACGTACTTGCCCGACCGACCCGTGAACTGCGCGGCGACGAAGAACGGCTGCGACAGGAAACGCTGCATCTTGCGCGCGCGAGAGACGGTGAGCTTGTCGTCCTCGCTGAGCTCGTCCATGCCGAGAATGGCGATGATGTCCTGGAGATCCTTGTAGCGCTGGAGCGTACGCTGCACGGCGCGCGCCGTGTTGTAGTGCTCCTCGCCGACGACGCTGGGCGACAGCATCGTGCTCGTCGAGTCGAGCGGATCGACGGCCGGGTAGATGCCGATTTCGGCGATCGAACGATTGAGCACGGTGGTCGCGTCGAGATGCGCGAACGCCGTCGCGGGCGCAGGGTCGGTGAGATCGTCGGCGGGAACGTAGATGGCCTGCACACTCGTGATGCTGCCGCGACGCGTGGAGGTGATGCGCTCCTGGAGCGCGCCCATCTCGTTCGCGAGCGTCGGTTGGTAACCCACCGCGCTCGGCATGCGTCCGAGAAGAGCCGACACCTCGCTGCCTGCCTGGGTGAAGCGGAAGATGTTGTCGATGAAGAGGAGCACGTCTTGTCCCTCCTCGTCGCGGAAGTATTCGGCGCAGGTGAGGGCCGAGAGCGCGACACGGGCGCGGGCGCCGGGCGGTTCGTTCATCTGGCCGAACACGAGCGCCGTCTTCGAGAGCACGGGCTCGCCCGT
>DASUTR010000725.1:0-2973 GCA_036374535.1 Polyangiaceae bacterium | reverse complement strand
GCCACGGCCCGGTCGGCGCGGTCGACGTGAACCAAACGCCCTGAAAGCACACGTAATAGGCGTTGCCGACCT
The DNA here is from genome assembly GCA_036374535.1 of Polyangiaceae bacterium. Taxonomy (GTDB): domain Bacteria; phylum Myxococcota_A; class Polyangia; order Polyangiales; family Polyangiaceae; genus PMG-095. The sequence continues at coordinate 2,901 of DASUTR010000725.1, read as the reverse complement.
TCAGCACCGTTTGGTCGGTGTTGACGGCGTACTGCACGGTCGTTGGCGGGATCGGCTTGAATTGTGGCGGGCCGTCGTAGACGACGACGACGCCGGCCGCCGCAGCAGCCTTGTCGATGACGGCGGTCGTCGGGATCTGCGCGAGCATGACGGCGTCGGCGGCTTCGTCCGTGCCCGGAACCGAGGCGAGCACGTGCCTCTTCGGCGAGGCCGGGGGAATCTTCGCGAAATCGGGGGGGAGATTCGCGCTCGCGAACGTCCACGGGCCGTTCAGCGCCGCACTTCGGAACCAGCGACCCGAGAGCAGGAGATAGATTTGCTTGGTGGCGTCGTCGACGAACACGTCGTTGTCCGTATTCGTCGCGTAAAGCAGCCGCGTTCCCGGGATCTTCGTGTAGACGGCCGGCCCCTTCAAGAGCACGAGCTCGGCGGGAACCTTGCTGAAGATCACCTCGGGCGGCGGGTTCGGAGCGGGCGGGGCGGGGACTTTCTTCTTCACGGCGTCGAAACTCTTGTCGGCCGGGAGCTTCGCCATGTCTTTCGGAAGCGTGCGTGTCGCCGTCCACGGTCCGCCGAGCGCCTTCGCCGCGAGCCAGCCCTTCTCGGTCAGCAAGAAGTACTCTTTGGTCGCCTTGTCGCGAAAGAGATCCCAGTTGGCGTTGACGACGAACTCGAGCTCCGTCCCCTCGACGGGCGCGTGTGCCGGCTCGCCGTCGACGACGAGCAGGACCGCGGCGCGCTCGCTATAGAAGATGGGCGGCGGATCGTGCTTCACCGGCGCCGCGCGCGCGGCCATCTTGCCGCGCTCGACCATCGCCAGGATGCGATCGACGGAGATCGGTTCGCCGCCCGCCGGCATCATCGACGTGAAAGCCTGCTGGATGCGCGCTGCCGTCCCGGCGTCCGCCGACGGCACACGCACGCTCGTCACCGTGATGTCCCGCAGGAAGACCGTACGAGACTCCTTGTCGACGAGCGTGTCGGCCTTGAGTGACGCGACGCCGAGGAGCTGCTTTCCGCCTTTCGGCGTGAGCGAAAACGCCACGCGGCACGTGAGCTCCTTGTAGTTCTTCCACTCGTCGACCTCGGGCTGGTAATAGACGAGCACGTTGCCGTCGCGCGTGAGCTGGCGCGGCCAGCCGATGTCCTGCACGGGCGGAGCCGGCGCGGGCTCGGCGGCGAACGCGGAGCTCGGTAGAATTGCGAACACGGCCGCGAGCACGATGACTATCCAGCGTAGCGACATGAGCGCACACCCTTCGCGGAGCGAGCGCGAAGCGTACGTCACTTCGCTTCGGGATCCCAACCGCCGAAAACGTGCTTCTTGTCGCGCATCTTCGCGGCTTCGGCGCGCGTCAGCCGGCGCGCCGCGGGATGCCGCTTCGAAAGGACGAGGGGGTTTCCCGCAAGGTCGGTGCTGTCCGCCTCCCAGAAGCGGACGCCACGCGCCGCCCTCGAGCCCGGCGGCGTGATCTCCCAGCCTGCCTCTGCGATCGCGGGCGCCATGCGGCACCCCACGTACGCGACGTGGCTCCCCGGAAAACGCTCCGCGTCGATGCGCGCCAAAAAGTGCCCCGAGACGTCCTGATCGGCACCGAGCACCGAATCGACGAAGACGTAGCCAAAGCGCTCGGGCGGATTTCGCGCCTGGACGTTCCAGCCCGCTCGGCCCACGGTCTTGAGCTCGACCCGCTCGAAGTACGCGGTGCCCTTGCCCCAGACGTAGTCGACGTTGCCTTCGACGTACGAGTCGCGGACGTACACGCTGCCCGTGAGCAAGAGGGTATCTTGCCGGCTCAGGAACGCCGCGTCGCGGAGGACCACGCGCTCGCCGGGGTCGACGCGCAAAGCCTCGGCTTGCGAGCCGCCCTGGGGCGTCAGGTTCTGGAGCGTGAGGTTCTCGATGACGAGGTCGTGCACGTTCTCGAAGCCGACGAGCGCGCGCACCTTCGAGCCCTGCTTGTTCTGCAGGTTCTCGTTGTTGACCGCGGCGATGCGCGTCGCCGCTCGATCCTCGCCGCGAAGCGTGATGTTCCCCTTGTTCTCGACGAACACGATCTCGCGGTACGTCCCGCGCTTTACGGCGATGACGACGGGCGTCGCGTTGCCGGCCGGCACGAAATCGAACGCCGCCTGCACGCTGCAGAAATCGCCGCTGCCGTCGGCGGCCACGACGAGCTCGGCGGGCGACTTCGGCGAGGGGTCGCGGGTGGTAAAACGCCAGGCGTTCGTGTCGCCGAGCGCCCCGAGCGAACGCGCGCCTCCGTCGAGAAGAACGCCGTCGTCGACGGTCACGGCGTAGGTGCGATTGGCTCGCAGCGCGCCCGAGCGGGGGCGCACGTGGACGAAGCCCGCCTCCACGACGACCGGGCTCGCGATGCGAAAGGTGCGACCGCCGATCACGTCGCTGTGCCCCGCGGAACCGAGCTCGAGCTCGTCGACGACGGCGCCGGATTCGACGTCGAGCACGCGGATCGCGCCGGACGCGCCGAGCGAAACGGCGCCGGAAAGCGCGAGCGAGAGCGCCGCGTCGCGGCACACGCCGGAGGCGCCCGGAGGCGGAAAGTGCGGCCGCGCCGCGTCGAGCAGCGTCCGAACCGGCAGAGCGGGCACCGGCGCCGTCACGGGCGCGCTCGCCGCGAGGACGGGTGGCGCGCGCTCGGGGCGTGGCGGTTCCGCAGCGCACGCCGCGACGATCGCGACCGACACGCTCGTAGCGAGGCCGCGACCGCTCACGCCGCCACCGCTTCGAGCGTCAGTGCGGGCCGGCGCCCTGGGACACCGTGCACGGCACGCCGGCCACGGGATCGAGCGTGTACGCGTAGGGCGGCGTGAACGACGCGGACGACATGACGCCCGACACGCTCGTGCCGTCGAATTGGTTTTCGCGCGATTCGATGA
>DASUTR010000724.1:0-7545 GCA_036374535.1 Polyangiaceae bacterium | reverse complement strand
CCGCCATCGCGACGGCCCGCTCGTTCAAGACCGGCAGCGACCCCGGGAGCCCGAGGCATACGGGGCAAACGTTCGCGTTCGGGGCCGCGCCGAAGTTCGTCGAACAGCCGCAGAAGAGCTTCGACCGCGTGAGCAGCTGCGCGTGCACCTCGAGGCCGATCACGGGCTCGTAGTCAGTCATGGGAGCGCTTTTCGGATTTTAACAGGAAGACGGAAGGGGGGAAGGCCTTTGCCGCGCTGTTCCCACGTCCAACAGGGCTCCCCGGATGAAGTTCAAAGTTATCGCGAGCGATAGTTATCGCGAGCGATAATTTTGGATTCGCGGCTCGCGAGGGGCTCTGCGGCGCGGCGGCGGCGCGCCAGCCTCGGGAAGGACGTTTCATCCCATCAGGGTGGCGCGCTCCCCGCGGGCGAAGAGTCAGTGACCGGCTTCGCGCGTGACGCCCGGGTGCGTTTCATCGCCCGGCTCGTGGCGCGGGTTCGCGGTCACGTGGCTGCCGTCGCGGCCGGGGAAGCTCATGAGGAGCTCGCGTTCGAAGATGAACTGCTCGCGCGAGTCGTACGGGGCGGCGTGGATACCCGTGTCCATGCGAATCGCGTCGCAGGGACACGCCTCGACGCAGTAGCCGCAGAACACGCAGCGGAGCTCGTCGATGACGAAGCGCTTCGGAAAGCGCTCGTAGCCACGGCGCTTGTCGCCCTCCGGGTACTCGCCCGATTCGATGTGGATGCACTGTGCGGGGCACGCCGTCGAGCAGCAGAGGCAGGCGACGCAGCGCGGAGAGCCGTCGTCGCGATGCGTGAGCCGGTGTACGCCGCGGAAGCGCGCCGGGTACGGCCGGCGCTGCTCGGGGTAGCTCACGGTGTTGATACCCTCCTCGATGGCCTCGAGGGAGGGGTCGTTGCGCTGGCCGAGCGCCATCTCCTTCGTGTTCTTGAAGAAGTGCTTCATCGTAATCCCGAGGCCGCGGGCGATCTCGGGGATGTAGGTCTGAACGGCGCCCGTGCGCTCCGGACGCGCGACGGGTGTACCAACGACTTTGCGGGGACCGAGGGGAAGTGAGCTCATGGGAACCTGCGAACTGCTGGGAATCAGGCGCCCATTCTGGCGCTTCGGGTCCCGCCGAGCGCGGCGGCAAACTGAGCCGACGTGGTGGCGAGAGAACGTCGCTTGTTGGCGGGAGTAAGCATGAACACGAAGAACCAGACGAACCCCGCGAGCCCGAGCAGCGCCACGAGCGCCATGGTGAGGTCGCCCGCGAGGCCGAGCCAGCGATCCACGGCGGCCCCCGCCGACCCGATGACGAGGATGATGAGCCCCGTCGCAAGGACGTTGACGAGCGAGGCGGGCAAGAGCTTGCGCCAGCCGAGGCGCATGAGCTGGTCGTAGCGGAAGCGCGGCAGGGTCCAGCGGATCATCAGCTGGAGCCAGCAAAGCACGATGACTTTGCCGAGGAACCCGAGCACGCCGAGCAGAATGACGAGGCCGTGCGGGAGCGCCTGGTAAAAGAGCGTGCTCTCGCCAATCACGATGCGCAGGCCGTCGCGGTCGAGAAACGGCAGGTGCCACCCGCCGAGAAACAGCGTCGCCATGAGCGCGCTCGACGAGACGACGGCGATGTATTCCGAGAAGAAGAACATCGCAAACTTCATGCCGGCGTACTCGGTGTAGTAGCCGGCCACGATTTCGCTCTCGCCTTCGGGAAGGTCGAAGGGGATGCGCTTCGATTCGGCGACGGCGGCGGTGAAGAAGAGGAAGAACGCGAGCGGCTGAACGAACAAGCCCCACGCGTGCTCGGCCTGCCACTGCACCATGTGGTCGAGCCGGAGCGTGCCGTACATCATGATGGCGCCGATGAGCGTGAGGCCCATCGCGACTTCGTACGAGACCATCTGGCTTGCGGCTCGCAGGCCACCGAGCAAGCTGTACTTGTTGTTGCTCGCCCAACCGGCGAGCGCCGCTCCGACGATGCCCGTGCCGGCGATCGCGAAGAAGAACAAAAGCCCGATGTTGAGGCTCGCGATCTGAACCGGCGCGGCGCCCGTCGTGCACACGCCCTCGGGGACGGTGGAAAGGAGCTTTCGGAGGTCGATGTTGCCCGCGGCGTCGGTACCGAAGCAGAGCGTGTCGCCGAAGGGGATGACGGCGAACACCACGAGCGCCGGGAAGAAGGAAATGATGGGAGCGATGCTGTGCAGGAAGCGATCGGCCCCGGGGGGGATGAAGTCTTCCTTCCAGAGAGTCTTCAAGCCGTCGGCGGCCGCGTGCAAGAGACCGATGAGGCGCAGGCCCACGCGCGGCTCGTCTTTGATGGCGTACGCGGCGTAACCGGCGCCGCCGAGGATCGCGAAGACGAGCAGGGCCGCACCGCCGCCGTAGCCGAGGTTCTGCAAGACGAGTCCTTCGTTCGTCCCGCGCAGCGCCGAGCCGAGCAGGAACACGAGCGCGTGCGTGGCGAGCCCGACGTAGACGATGAGGCGTCCCCCGATGGACTGGATCCAGAGATCGAAGCTCGAACGGGGTCCGCGCTTTTCGACTTTGCCGGCGATGACCACCGCCGTGAACCACGTGACGAAGATCGCAGCCTGGCTCAGGATGATCGCCCACGTCGTGCGGCCGGCACCTTCCGGACCGTGCCAGGCGAGAAACAGGATGAGCGCGGCCGCAGCGAGCGCGGGGAGCACCGCCATCGCCTGCGCGACGGGCGTGGGAAGCCAGATGACGGCTCGGTTCGGGCCGATGCGGTCCTGAATCATCGCGCCCTGGCGCCGGTCGGCCCAGGTGAGAAACACGGCGATGTGCATCATCACGACGACGACGAGCAGGACCTTGAGCAGGATGAGCGTCACGTCCGAATGCGTGACGAGGACGAACGTGAGTGCGTTTTCGATCACGGGGTCACCTCGCCCGCGGCGGGCGGACGCGAGCTCGCACGCGACGCGAGCGCAGCACGAATTTCCTCGAGCTTCCTCCAGGCCGGCGCGCGATCGAGCGCCCGGAGGAGGTCGAGCACGATTCGGTACGCGGGCCGGGATTCCCCGTGCGGCTGGACGGCGCGATCGCTCTCTTGAGCGATGCCCTTGCGATTGACGAAGGTGCCGTCGGCTTCCGCCCAGGTGGAGGCCGGCAAGAGCACCTCGGCGTGTTCGGCGAAAGGTCCTTCATGGCTCGCGAACGCGACGAGCGCGGGAATTTTTTCGAGGATCTTCGCTTGCGCGGCGTCGGGCGCTTGGGAGCCGAGCGCCACGACGAGCGAGAGCTTGCCCTCACCCGCCATCCGCGAAAATTCCCCGAACGACTTCGCGTCGGGGGCAAGGCGCTTCACGCCCGCCGTGTTCGGGTTCTTGTCGGGATCGCGCAGCACGTCGTCGCCGGTGCCCGGCGGGCGGCCCGTCATGAAGACGTTCGTCGTCTTCAGCACGTCTTTTGCGAGCGCGAGCAGCGCGAAGTTGTCTTCGAGGGAGTGCTCGGCCGAGAGCACGACGGCGCTCGTTTCGGGACGCGCGACCTCGAGGAGCTCGCGCGCCTTTTCGAAGGCAAGCTCGCGCGTCGTGCCTTCCCCGCCGACGCGCGCCGAGAGCACGCGCCCCTCGTGGATGCGGCGGTAGTCGAGCATGCCGTCGTCGCACATCCAGTGGCCGTTCACGGCGAGGTTCTCGCGCGGCCGGTAGCGCGCCACCTTTTGCGAGCGCGGGTCGAAGTCGGTGAACGAGTTGCAGCCCGTGGCGCAGCCGACGCACACGGTCTGAGCGGAACGCAGGAACCAGACGCGCGCCTTGAAGCGGAAGTCGACCGCCGTGAGCGCGCCGACCGGACACACGTATTCGGTCATCAGCGTGTACGGGTGATCGAGCTTACGGCCCGGGGAAACGACGATCTCGCCGAGATTGCCGCGCTCGCGCACGCTCAGCACGGGATCCTTCGCGACCTCTTCGCAGAAGCGGACGCAGCGCGTGCACAGGATGCAGCGCTCGGCGTCGTAGACGATGGTCGGGCCGAAGACGACGGCCTTCGGTTTGTGCACCGGCTCGTCGCGCATGCGCTTCTTCGTGCCCTGATGCTCGAGCCAGTAGTCCTGCAGGCGGCATTCGCCGGCCTGGTCGCAGATGGGGCAATCGACCGGGTGATTCAAGAGCAAGAGCTCCTGAACCGTCGCGCGCGCGCGGGCGACGTGCGGGCTCGTCTGGCTGCGAATCACCATGCCGTCGGCGGCCCCGAGCTGGCAGGCCGGCTGGAGCTTCGGCTTCTTCTGCGGGACGTAGGCCTTCTTGTCCGCGTCCCACTCGAGCACGTCGAGCATCATGGCGGGCCGCCCGGGCGGCGGCATCACCTCGACCAGGCACATGCGGCAGTTCGCCGCCACGCTGAGCCCGGGGTGCCAGCAATAGTGCGGCACGTCGACGCCCACGCGATGCGCGGCGCGAATCACGGTGTCGCCTGGTTCGAAAGGGATTTGCCTGTCGTCGAAGGTTATCGAGGGCATGTTTAGCGGTCGCACTCCCCGCCGATCATGTTGAGTGAGCCGAAGCACGGCACGACGTCGGCCATCATGTGGCCGGTGATGACGCGCTCGAGACCTGCGGTGTTGTAGTAGCTCGGTCCACGAATCCGAACGCGGTACGGCGTGCCGCTGCCGTCGCTCACGATGTAGAAGCCGACCTCGCCGTTGCCGCCTTCCGTGTACGAGTAGACCTCGCCGGCGGGCAGCTTGATGCCTTCCATCACGATCTTGAAGTGCTGAATCGTGCCTTCGATCGTGTTGTAGACCTCTTCCTTCGGCGGCAGGATGACGCGCGGATCGCTCACGTTCACGGGACCGGAGTCCGCCATGCGCTCGAGGCACTGCGTGAGGATCCTCGCGCTCTGCTTGATCTCTTCGATGCGCACGATGAAGCGGTCGAAGCAATCGCCCGTCTGCCCGACGGGAACGTCGAACTCGACGTCGCCGTACTTCATGTAAGGGTGCGACTTGCGGACGTCGTAGGGCACGCCGGAGGCGCGCAGGCACGGTCCCGTCCAGCCGAACGAGATCGCGTCGGCGGCGGAGACCACGCCGACGTTTTCGAGGCGATCGAGGAAGATGCGATTGCCGAGCAGGAGCTTCTCGACCTCGGCGATGATCTCGAGGATGTGCGCGGCGACGGCGCGCGCGTTCTCTTTGAAGCCGTCGGTGGGCGGGTGAGCCATGCCGCCCACGCGACCGAAGCTGTGCGTGAGGCGGGCCCCCGTCTCCTCCTCCATCAAATCCCAGATCATCTCCCGCCCTTTGATCATCCAGAGGAACGGGGTGAATGCGCCGAGCTCCATCGCCATGGCGCCGTCGCACGTGAGGTGATCGCTCATGCGCGCGAGCTCGCCGAGCGCCATGCGATACCACTGGCAGCGCTCGGGAACCTGCATGCCGAGGAGCTTTTCGCAGGCGAGCGCGAAGCCGACGTTGTTCAGCATCGGCGAGACGTAGTTCAATCGATCGACGTACGGGAACACCTGCGTCCAGGTGCCGCGCTCGCACATCTTTTCGAAGCCTCGGTGGAGGTAGCCGACCTGAACGTCGCAGCGCTCGATCGACTCGCCCGAGAGCTCCATCACGATACGCACGGTCCCGTGCATCGCCGGATGCGCCGGGCCCACGTTCAGGAGCATGGGCTCGGTCGGCAGCTCGACTTCGGCGTCGTCGAGATCTTGATCCAGTGGTTCCATCAGCTCGCGTCCTCGTCGATGCCCTTGGCGTGCGTCTGACGACCGAACGGCATGCCTTCGTCCGGCCCGAACGGCGCGATCTTGTCGATGTTCGGAATCTCCCGATAGGGAACGAGCGGCTGAATGCGATCGGCCGGATAGTCGCGGCGCAGCGGATAACCGATGAACTCCGGGTAGTTGAGGATGCGCCGGAGGTCGGGATGCCCGCGGAAGCGGACGCCGAACATGTCGAAGCACTCGCGCTCCGCCCAGTTCGCGCTCGCCCAGAGATCGCACACGGTGTCGAGCTCGGCGCCCTCACCCTCGGAGTCGCCGACCCGCGCTTTCAGGCGCAGCCGGTGCCCCTTCGCGAGCGAGTAGAAATGCGCGACCACCTCGAAACGCGGCTCGCGGTCCGGATAATCGACGGCGGTGAGATCCACGAGCATCGCCATGTCGGCGCGCGCGTCGTCCTTGAGGAAGCGCGCGACATCCTTCCAGCTCGAGGGTTCGACGACGACCGTTTCATCGCCGGCGAGCGAGTGCGTCTCGATGAGGGACGCGGGGAACTGCTTCTTCAAAAGCTCGACGAGGGCCTTCGACATCTCGTTCTCACACCGGGGGTCGCGAGTTGCGCGAACGTCGAAGCTGCACGAGGCCGAGGTTCTGGTCCTCGGCAGGGTCGTGGCGCGGCTTCACGATGGCGGGACGGCGATCGCCCTTCTGGATCTTGTCCTGCAGGAGCAGGAGCCCGTCGAGCACCGCTTCGGGCCGAGGCGGACAGCCCGGCACGTAGATGTCGCAAGGGATGATCTTGTCGATGCCGGCGACGGTCGAATAGTTGTCGTAGAAGCCGCCGCACGACGCGCAGGTGCCGAACGCCAGCACCCACTTCGGCTCCGCCATCTGCTCGTAGATGCGCTTCAAGATCGGCGCCTGCCGCTGCGTGATGGTGCCCACCACCCACAGAAGATCGGACTGGCGCGGCGAGAACCGCGGCGCCTCCGAGCCGAAGCGCGAAAAATCGTAGCGCGGGCTCGAAACGGCCATGAACTCCATGCCGCAACAAGCCGTCACGAACGGGTACATGAAGAGCGAGTATTTTTGCGCCCAGGCGAGCGCGGCCTCGAACTTGGTCGTGGCGAATCCGGCGCCGCCGCCGGGCTCGATCACGGCGGTCGAGGTCTGCTTCAGTTCTCCCATTCGAGAGCTCCCTTTTTCCAGCAGTATGCGAGCGCGACGAGCAGCGCCATGATGAAGCCGAACATCGTCGCAAAACCGAGCCAACCGAGGCTCTTGAAGAGGGCCGCCCACGGGTACATGAAGACGACCTCGATATCGAAAACGACGAAGAGGATCGCCGTGAGGTAAAACTTCACGTTGAGCTTCGTGTTGCCGGCGCCCTCCGTGTCGTTGCCGCATTCGAACGGCATCATCTTTTCGGGCGTCGGGTTCTTGGGGCCGACGAGCTGGCCGCCGGCGAACATGACGCCGCAAATGATGCCCACGAGGGCGAAGGTGACGAGGAGCGGGAGGTAGGTATCGAACATCGCGCCGATGGCGCCGCCGCGGACGAAAAATCGGTGGAATTCCGCGAGGCCGGCCTGGGATCTACCGTCAGGCTCCGGGGGGTGTCAACGTCGCTCACCCCGGTTTTCGAGGTTATTCGAGCAGGGCGTCTCGGCCGACCGCCCGCTGCCAGGTCTCGAGCGGGGCTCCGAGCACGCCCCTCAGCCTTTCGACTACGTCCTCGAGCTCGGCGGCAGGGGTTCCCGCCGCCCTTGCTTCGAGCAAGGCGCCGAGCGCGGCGAGATATCGCCCGCGGGTGACGAAGGCCTCGGCGAGCAGCGACCAGACGCGCGCTG